>NZ_BDGT01000041.1 GCF_001748285.1 Thermogemmatispora onikobensis
TGCCAACCCTGGGGCGCCATCCTGCCGCTCCTGAGCGCGCGGGGCATTCGTCTGGAGGAGGCGGAGGCCCCCGAGCGTGTCGCTGATGCCCCGGCTGGCCTTTCTTGCGCCGCCCTGGCCATCGCCGAGACCGGCTCGGTCTTTCTGGCCGATAATGCCCTGGCGGCGCGCATCGTGGGGATGCTGACACTGACCCACTTCGTCCTCGTCTCCGCCGGGCAGCTGGTTCCCCTCCTCGACGAGGCGGCCACGCTGCTTCAGACCTTCACTCGCCCGGGTCCCCAGCAGCAACACTATATCTCGTTGGTCACTGGCCCCAGCCGGACCGCCGATATCGAGCGTACGTTGACGATCGGCGTGCAGGGGCCGCGTGCGCTCTGCGTGATTGTGGTCGCCAGCCCCGCGCCCGGTGATCGTTCTCTTTCTACTCAGGAGGCAAAGGACAAGTCCGATGAGCCATAAAGAGCAGTCTGCACATCTCCAGCTTCTCGCCACTCAGAGGAGCACTACGGAACCTGCCTCGGCAGTCCACGATGCTCATGCTCTGCCCCCGTTCGCGGAGCGCCTGCAGCGTGGCCTGGAGGATGAGCATATGCATCGCGCTCTGGAACGCTTTGCCCCGAGCTGGCGCCAGTCGCGTCAGGCGCTCTTTGAGGTGGCGGAGGCAGAGTACGGTTCCGACTACAGCTTTGCCAACCTGCGCCAGCGCCTGCGCTCCGCCAAGGACGAGGCCATCGCCCATCAGGAGGAGCTGGTGGCCCGCTTCAAGGAGCGGGCAACAGCCGCCGGCGCCGTGGTCTACGAGGCCCGCAGCGCCGAGGATGCCAACCGCTATATTTACGAACTGTGCCGCCGCAAGGGCATCACCCTGGTCGTTAAGTCAAAGACGATGGTCAGCGAGGAGATCGAGCTGAATCACTATCTGGAGGAGCGCGGCATCAAGGCTGTCGAGACCGACCTGGGTGAGTGGGTGGCCCAGCTCGACCATGAACGCCCCTCGCATATGGTGATGCCCATCATTCACAAGACCCGCCAACAGGTGGGTGAGGTCCTCAGTCGCGCTACCGGACGCGAGATCTCGCGCGAGAATGTGGCCGAGCAGGTAGCAGTCATTCGCCGCGAGCATCGCCAGGCGTTCTTGACCGCTGGCATGGGCATCAGCGGCGCCAATGCCCTTATCGCCGAGAGCGGCACAGTGATGCTCAATACCAACGAGGGCAACGGGCGCATGGTCACCTCGCTCCCACCAGTGCATGTGGTGCTGGCCGGCTACGATAAGCTCCTGCCGACTTTCGCCGACGCCATTACGCAGATTCGCTTGCTGGCCCGTAGCGCCACGGGCCAGCCCATGACTAGCTATACGACCTTTATTACGGGACCAGACAGGCCCGGCAAAGAGGTCCATATCGTCCTGTTGGACAACGGACGCAGCGCCATGCGCGCCGACCCGCGCTTCAGCGAGGCCCTGCACTGCATTCGCTGTGCGGCCTGCGCCAACATCTGCCCGCCCTATCAGCAGGTGGGCGGCCATGCCTTCGGCTATATCTACAGCGGCGCCATCGGGCTGGTGGTGACGCCCTTCCATCATGGCCTGGAGGCCGCCAGCGGCCCGCAGAGCCTTTGCGTGAGCTGCAACGCCTGTGAGACTGTCTGTCCTGTGGAAATCCCTCTGCCATCCCTCATTTTAGACGTGCGCAGCCGCGTGGTGGCCAGCGAGGGTCTGCCCTGGCTCAAACGCCTCATCTTCGGAACCCTGGCCCGTCCACGCCTCTTCGGCCTCCTTACGCGCCTGGCCGCCCTCGGCCAGTGGCCGGCTACCCTGGGTACGCCTTACGTGCGCTACCGCTATCTGCGCCTCTTTGAGCGCCTGCCTGGCGTGCGCCCGCTGGCACGGCTGACGCGCTGGCGCAGTCTGCCCGCCTTTGCGCTCCGCCCCCTGCGCGACCGCGTTGGGTCTCGCGCCAATCTGGCAGCAGCCGGCCAACAGTGGCACCGCCCCGAGGAGATGACGGTCTGCTACTTCGCCGGCTGTATGACCGATCGCCTCTATCCTGAGATGGGCGAGGCCGTCATCCAGATCCTGGAGCGCTGCGGTCTGCGCGTGGTCTTCCCACGCGCTCAGCACTGCTGCGGCCTGCCAGCCCTCAACTCGGGCGATCGCCAGCACGGCCTGGCAATGGCCAGGCAGACTGTGCGCATGCTGGAGCACGCCCTCGACGAGAGTGGGGCTGACTATATCGTCTGCGCCTCAACCAGCTGCGTTGTGACCCTCATCCAGGATTACTTGCGCCTCTTTGAGGACCTCCAGCTCCAGAGCTGGCTCAACCGCACCCGCGCACTGGCCGGGCGCATCATGGATTTCACCAGCTTCCTGCTGCGGGTGCTGGTGGCCCAGCAGCGACTGCCAGCCCTGCGCCGTCCCGCCCCTGGAACGGCCCCCGTTGTGACCTACCACGATTCTTGCCAGTCGTGCAACTGCCTGGGCCTGCGCACAGAGGCCCGGCAGATTATTCGCGATGTGCTCGGCCTGGAGCTGCGTGAGATGACGGACTCCGACGTCTGCTGCGGCTTCGGCGGCTCGACTTCGATCGAGCATCCAGAGATCGCCGAGCGCCTGCTCTCAAACAAGCTGAGACACGCCGAAGAGACTGGAGCCACGCTGCTGGTCTCCGACAATCCAGGCTGCCTGATGCATCTGCGGGGCGGGGTTGACGCCAATGGCCGCCCCCTGCGCGTGCTGCACCTGGCCCAACTGGTGGCTGAGTACCTCCCCTAGCCGCTTCTGCCAGGATGAAAAAGAGCACCCAGGCCGTTCTCCTGGTGAGCAAGGGCTTGCCGGCGGGAACGGCCTTGCTGGTCTTGGGCCGCGCGCGCAATTGCATTACAACGACCTGCAGAGTATACTGTTAATGCAGTGAAGCGAGAGCGGGCATACTTCTTCTCAAGCCCGCTCTCTCCTCTCAGAAGCAGTCACTATTTTTTAGCGAAATTGGAACGCAACGCCTGGCCAGACCGGCGTTGTGGGAAAGGCGGTCAGCCGTGAGCTGCATCTTCTGTGAGATGATCAGTGGGAAAATGGAGGCCAACTTTGTCTACCAGAGCGATGAGGTAGTGGCCTTTTTGAGTGAAGAGCAGCCAAATCCCTACAAAGTGGTGGTCGCTCCGCGCAAGCATGTTGAGACCATCTACGACCTGGACGACCAGCTTGCCGCTCGCATCTTTCAGGCCACCGTGCACGTGGCTCGCGCCATCCGTCGTGCCAGCAACTGCCCCGGCTTGAGCCTGGTTCAGGCGAATGGCCAGGTTGCTCAGCAGCGCGTGCGCCATTTCCACCTTCACCTGCTCCCTCGCTTCCCTCACGATATGGCCCTGGGGCGCGTCTTCCTGCGCTGGGAGGGCTGCCCGGCTGAGCGCAGCGAGCTGGAGCGGCTGGCGGCAGATCTCCATGCCCAGCTCTCTCAGCAGGGTCATCCCTGCTAAGTTTCACTGAGCCAGGAAGGAGGCCGCGCTCCTGAGCACCGTTCTACCCTGCCCGGTCTCCATTCCGCTGGAGCTGGGCAGGCCCCATCAAAGCCTGGTCTGCCCCTCAGTTTTCCCTCTCGTCAGACAGCTGCCATTTTCTCTCTCCTTGCTGTCTCTTCCACATAATAGATCGTGGTTTGCCAGCAAATGGCCAGTGCCGTAAATAACCCGATCAGTTGTTCCTCTGTTGGCGCAATGTTCCTCATCCTTTTCGAAAAAATGCGCCACTTAAATTTATCTATGATATACTATGTTCATCCCTACTCTCTACCCTGGCCTGCCACGCGCAAGCTGAAGCCTGTCACGGTCAATCTCCTGACCGGCCTTAGCCTTGTCGGCTCGTCGACAGGCGAGCGAGCATGTGGGCTGGCAAGATTCGGAAGAGAACTAGCAAGCCAGGATGGCAGGGACAAGCGATGAGAACGGTTGTCACGAAGCGTCTAACGCCCAGCTACCTTCGGCAGCTCTACCGCGAAAGCAGCCTGGAAGCGGGAGCAGCAGCCCTCACTGTTCTCTTGAGCCTCCTCTGGATGGCGCTGCGCCTGGGAGGCAGCCAGGTTACCGCCCTTTTCGCCGATGCCATGTACAGCTTCTGCGCCCTGGGCGCCGCTGCCCAGGCCGCCCTTACCGTCTGGCGTAGCCGCTATGGTCCTTTGCGCCTGACCGTTCGCTACCAGCTTGCCTGGTCGCTCGTCAGTATCGCCCTGCTGCTCGACGCCCTGGGTGGCCTGCTCTACTTCTATCGTGATTGGACAGGACAGGCCAACACTGTGCCATCAGTGGCCGATGTTGCATTCCTGCTCAATTATCTGCTCGTGGCCAGCAGTCAGCTTTTCATCTTGAGCGGCTTCAAGCTGAGGCGCGCTATTCTCTTGATTCTGCTGGATTCCTTGATTACGACCCTCTGCCTGCTGGGTATCATCTGGTTCTTTCTGGTTGGTCCCTCCTACACGATGCTGCGCCACAGTGGCATCGACTTAGCTACGCTGACGATCAGCCTTAGCTATCCCTTCCTCGACCTGCTGCTCGTGCTCACTGGAGCGATGCTGCTGACACTGACTCAAGTGGAGCGGCCCCTGCGCCCTTCGCGGCTGCTCCTGACTGTCGGCGCCGGCTCCTTACTGTGGGCCGATAGCTGGTACTGCTATCTAGTGCTGCACCAGGCTTACGTCTCTGGGACGCCTTACGTCGATACCGGCTGGCTCATCTTCTTTGCGTTGCTGGGCCTGAACGCCTCCTGGCAATATACCATGCTCGCCCAGCACGCCTACCACCACCAGGCCCCAGTCTGGGATCTCAGCCAGGCCCGGGGAGCGGCCAGGCACGCCAGAGCCGAAGAGGAATCTCCGGCGAACGACTACCCTGCTGACCATGTGCTGCTCTTCCAGAGTCTGTTGATCTACCTGCCGTTCACGATCGAGATTGTCCTGACGCTCTATTCCAGTCTCATCCATGATGGCGTTCGGGCCGCCTTCCTCGATACGTTGACGGCAGCGGTGGCCATCTGCCTTTTTCTACGCTATCTGCTGACCGATCGCCAGAACAGTGCGCTATTGCGCGAGCGCGAGGGGCGACGGCAGGAGGCTGAGCGCCTGCGCTTGCTGACAGCCCAGCTCAACGAGATTCTGGAGCTGAATCCCTTGCTGGAGCGCACCGTGAGCCTGGCCCCCGCAGCCCTGGGCTGTGAGGCGGCGCTGCTTCTCATTCAGGAGCAGGCTCCCTTTCCTGAGATGCCAGCGAGTGTGAAGGTCTATGTGGCCGCTCGACCTGCCGGGCAGGTGATTCTCTGGCGCTTTGAAGGACAGCGCCTCGATGTCTGTACGCTTCTCCAGCCAGGCGAGCTGGAAGTAGGCTGGCCCGTCATAACACCCGAGCACCTGCCCGAGGAGCTGCTGGCCTGGTATACTCACATGGGTATTCGCCAGAGCCTGGTGATGCCCCTGCTCTACCAAGAGAAACACCTGGCGAATTTGATCTTCTGCAGCCGCTCCGATCACTCGTTCTCACGAACGCAGAAGACAACGGCGCGCGCTTTCGCCGAACAGGCCGCTACCGCGCTCGAACATGCCTTTCTGTATCAGGAGGCCCGCGAGCAGGAGGCTTTCGCCCAGGCGCTGGCTAATATTGCAACCCGCCTCAATTCGGCCATTGTCGAGCCAACGGAGATTCATCAGATTATCTGCCGTGAGGGCGCCAACGCTCTCGATGCCGACTATGTCTTGCTCTATACTCCCGACCAGCACGGCTGCCTGCTCCCCCAGGCCATTGCGGCCAGCGCCGGCGAGCCATCAAGCGAGCTGAGCGAGTGGCCGGTGATCTACGAACACGAGTACGAGGCCCAGGCCCTGGCCTCGCCCCAGCCTATGCTGATGCCGCTGACCCACTTCTACCAGCTTGATCCACCGCAGCCGCCTGTCTCGCTGGCGCTCCAGGCCCGGGCCGCTGCCGTGGGGGCAACGGCCTGGCCACCACACCCACCACGGCGGCAACGCATGCATCGCGCCCTCTCGTTGCGCGAGATGCTCGCCAGACGCTACGTGCCAACGGCGATCCTGGCCCCTCTTTTCTCACGCAACGTCGCTGTCGGCCTGCTGGTCCTGGCCCGCTCTCTGCGTCCAGGCACCCAGGAACGCCAGCCCCTGGGCCTTCCTGATCTGCCGCGGGCTCAGGGCTTCGCCGAGCAGGCAGCCGTCGCCTATACCAATGCCACACTCTACCAGCAGCTCCGCACCACTCACCAGCAGCTGCAGGAACTAGACCAGCTCAAGGACCAGTTCATGATCACAGCTTCCCATGAGCTGCGTACCCCCTTGACTGCCGTTCAGGGCTATCTGGAGCTGCTGGCCCAGTATGATGAGGTCCTCTCTCCTGAGCAGCGCCACGAGTTCTTGCATAAGACGCGCCTGGCCTGCGATGAGCTGGTGCTCTTGCTCAATAACGTCATGGATGCCAGCCGTCTAGAGGTCGATGCCGGCATTCGCCCGGCCCATATCGAAACAGTGGCCGTTGAGGATATCGTGCAGAGCGTCGTCGATATGATGGAGCCGCAGCTTACCCAGGAGGAGCGGATCGTCTATCTGGATATTCCTCCCGATCTGGCAGTACAGGCCGACCCGGTACGTTTGCGCCAGATCTTGCGCAACCTGGCTATGAATGCGATCAAATATTCGCCACCTGGGACGCCAATCACCTTCCGCGCTCGCGCCTCGCTGGATAGCGCTTCGCTACGACCCTGCGCCTTGATTAGTGTCAGCGACCGCGGCAAGGGTATCCGTCCTGAAGATCAGCCGAAATTGTTCCAGCGCTTTGTACGCCTGGAGAGCGACGTCAATAGCCCGGTTCGTGGCTCTGGTCTTGGTCTCTACATCTCGCGCCGCCTGGTAGAGGCGATGAGGGGGAAAATCTGGGTGGAGAGCAGCGGCGTGCCCGGGGAGGGAGCAACTTTCACTATCGAGCTACCCCTGATGGGTAACGGCCTTAGCCAGCCAGCTCAGCATCTGGAGTAGCCGCCAGGCCACATCATCGCCAGGATCACAGTAGCACTACCGCCGGGTGCCCCCCTCTCTCTCCTACGGATGGGCTATAGCACCCGTCTCGCTTGTAGGGCGTCGAGGGAGAGGGGAACGAGAGAGCAGGCTCCTCTTCAGGCGCGCTGAGGGAGGCATGGGCAGGGAGCAGAGAAGGGCACAACAAGCTCTCCCCAGGCCCTTCCCTCTTTTCTTTTCTGAGATCATCCAATCCGCCAGGTTGACCGCTCTGCCCCACTCACTTTGCCCCACTCACTCGCCCGCACCAGCCTCGCGCACTCGCTTACTTTTTCTGCTCTTCCCTGGCAGCAGTTGCTTCTGCCTGCTTCTTCACCAGAGGCGGCACATGCTGCTCGCAGAAGCGGAAGGTCCGCCCACCGGAGAGTAGCTGAGCATAGGCTGCCGGCTCGCCGCAGGTATCGCAGCGGCCCACATGTGTTTTCACTGCTTTCATGATAAAAAAAGAGAACCTCCTTACCGCGGTCTATAGGCAGGTACCGGCACCACTCGCCGCGCACTCTGAGCGTGAGCGAGGAGGGCCAACATGTACCGATCTTCGAGAGGATTGCCATCCTATATGATACCACACCAGCGCGGCCTCCGCCTCTCCCCTCTCTCAGGGCAGAAAGCTCAGCCAGAATCTTGTCTTATGTAAGAGCGCCCCAATCTTCTCTAGCCGGGCCTCTCGGCGAGCAGTTTCCTGGTGAGGAGCAGAGAGCGACAATGCGAGCAGCTTGCGCAACAGCACACAGTAAAAAGCGGGAGAACGTGCCTGGAGAAGGATCTTCCGGGCAAGCGGGCGGCAAGTGAGAGGAAAGTGAGCATGAAGTGGGAGGGAGTAAACTAAAGATAGTGGTGTCGGGTCACCAGTGGTGATCGTCTGGGTGCCAGCGTGCTCGTTGAGCCGGGCGCCTTCAGGCCAGCATGCCCGTGTGTTCCGAACCGGAGGCCGTTGAGCCGCGCCGCGCCGCGGCGCCCGGGGAGCCCAGGACAGGCTCCGGTGGTGTTCTGCTGCGTGCCACAGCAGAAAGCCCGTCGAGCCTGACCCTGCGCGAGGCTGCAGCGCAGAGTTCCGGCCCTGGCTCGTTGAGTCGGGCGCAGCCCTGCAGGCCAAGCCGACTGGCTCCGAGCCGTGAGACGATCACCACACCACTCTTAGCTACCGCCCCTGGTCAGCTGTGCTATATATCTGCCTCTTCTGGCCGGGCTGAACTTGCCCCGCTCCGTGCTGAATCGCTGCGATGCTCAGCCTTCGCGATGAGTGTCGGCTCACTCCTCTACTGCTTTTGCTTTTTTCCCTGCAGCCCCTGTAGCTCTCTCTCATGCGTTCCCAACCTGGCCCGCTCCTCAAGGGTCAGGGCAGGGGGTAGCATCGGCCTCGATAGCCATCTCTTCTGACGTCGAGGCGGTGGGCGTCGGCGTTGGGGCCAGCGTCGGCTCCTCCCCCGGTTCGCGCACACTGATCTCCAGGCGGCCATCGACTGCTGTCACATGCACGACGCCTGGCTTAGGAATATTGCCCATCAAAATGCGCAAACTGAGCGGTACGGTCAGCAAGCGCTCGATGGCCCGACGCAGCGGACGCGCTCCCTGGGTACGGCTAAAGCCCTCTTTACAGAGCAGATCGATGGCGCTCTCATCGGCCTGTAACGTCAATCCCTGCTCCAGCAGGCGCGAGGCCAGCTCGTTCATCTGCAGGCGCGTAATCGCCCGCGCATGCTCCTGCGTCAAGGGGTGGAAGATGACCACCTCGTCGATGCGGCTCAGAAACTCCGGACGGAAGGTCTGGCGCAGGCGCTCCATTAGCTGCTCGCGCTGCATCTCCTCCAGAGAGGTCTTACTGGCGGCGCGGAAGCCGCTTGGGAGCGAGCGCCCCAGCATATCGGTGCCGACGTTGGAGGTCATAATCCAGATAGCATGCTGGGCGTCGACCGTGTGTCCCTGAGCGTCAGTCAGGCGTCCGGCGTCGAAGACCTGCAGGAAGAGATCAAAGACCTCGGGATGAGCCTTCTCCAGTTCGTCCAGGAGGACAACGCAGTGCGGACGGCGGCGCAGCTTGCCAGTGAGCTGCCCCTCCTGATCGTAGCCGATGTAGCCTGGTGGGGCGCCGACCATGCGTGAGACGGCATGCTTCTCCATGTACTCCGACATATCCACACGGATCAGATATTCATCGGAGCCAAAGACCTCGGCAGCCAAAGCCCGCGCCAGCTCGGTCTTACCAACACCCGTCGGTCCCAGGAAGAGGAAAACCCCTGCGGGACGATTGCGCGGCTTCAAGCCGGCCCGCGCCACTTGAATCGCCTGGGTCACGCGCCGAATGGCCTCGTCCTGACCGATCACGCGGGCTTTCAGCCGGCTCTCCAGATTGAGCAGGCGATCGCGCTCCTCGCGGCCCGGCGCATTCACCGGGATACCGGTGCGCGCCGAGATCACTTCGGCCACCGTGGCCGCCGTGATCACCGGCTCCTCGCCCAGCTCATCGCGGTTGTCCTGCTCGATCGATTCATCCTCCACCCAGAAGACCCGCGCCTGCGAGCAAGCCTCGTCCAGGACACTGCAGGCCTTGTCGGGCAGGCGCAAGTTGGGCAGATACTGGACCGAGAGATGGACGGCGGCCTGGAGGGCCTCCTCGGTGATGCTGACATGGTGATGCTGCTCGTAGAGTTCACGCATCCCCCGCAGGACCTGCAGCGCCTCCTCCGGAGACGGCTCTTCGATCATGATTGGACGCAGGCGACGCTCCATCGCTGCATCCTTCTCGATCATGCGGTACTCTTGCGGGGTGGTGGCCCCAATACAACGCAGACGGCCCCCGGCCAGGGCCGGCTTGAGGATGCCGGCGGCGTCGATGCTGCCATCGGCGGCGCGTCCGGTGCCGATCAGCAGATGCATTTCATCAATAAAGAGGATGATGTTGCCGCTGTTCTCCGCCTCCTCCAGCACCTTGAGCAGCCGCTCCTCAAATTCGCCGCGGTACTTGGTGCCGGCTACCAGTGAGCTGGCGGACAGCTCGATGAGGCGCTTGCCGCGCAGCTCCGGTGGCACCCGGCCCTCGACGATGCGCTGGGCCAGGCCCCCGACAATGGTCGTCTTCCCCACGCCCGAGTCGCCAATCAGGATCGGGTTGTTGCGATCCTTGAGCATCATGGTCTGCATCAGCAGGCGCAGCTCTTTCTCGCGTCCAATGAGCGGAGGCAGCTGCTTCAGGCTGGCCTGGCGCGTCAGATCGCGGCCCAGGCGCTCCAGGAGCGAGTTGCCGGCCCGTGGCGCTGGTTCGGCCAGGCTGAAGCCCGCTGGCATCTCCACCGCCGGCGGCTGATGCGGCTCCGCAGAAGGAGCCAGCTCTAGCAGGGCATGGGCCTCGCTCGCCATGATCAACTCAATCAGTTGCTCGGGATTGATGCCGATCTGAGTCAGCAGGTTGTGAGTCACGCCATCACCCTCGCTGAGCACAGCGCGCGCAATGGCGCGTTCGTCGATCATGGTGGCACCGGCACTGATGGCATTGCGCTCGGCAGTCAGCAGGATCTCTTTACAGCGCCGCGTTGGCAGGATCGGCGTGTCGCTGGTGGCCTTGCCGCTGCCCAGGGCGCTACGAATGACATCGCGCACCTGCTTGGGCGAGAAATTGAGGCTCCGCAGGGCATCCTGGGTACAGCCTCCATCAAGCTTGGTCAGAGCGATGAAGAGATGGGGCGTCCCCAGATAGTCCTTGCGCATGCGCCGCGCTTCCGCCAGGGCGATGCTGAGCACCTCCTCGAGGAAGCGCCGGTCAAGGGCGTGTGACGAAGATGGCAGCGAGGGGATCAGTGGCTCTTCCTCCTCTTCAAAGATATCGACGTAGTCGGCGGGATTGCGCTCGGGCAGACCAAAGCTCAAACGCAACAGCGGGTCACCGTAGAGCTGGAAGGAAATCCAGGCTGCTTGCTCAGGCCGACGCTGGGCCAGCACGGCACGACTGCGCCTGACCGCCTCGCCAATCGCTACCCCATCACTCAACTCCTGATAGAGGAGCACGGCAAACTCTCGAATGCGCGCGGTCGGCAGAGGCCAGCGCAGGACGACGACCGCCCCCGCCCCGGCTTCGATCAGGCGCCGGGCCAGGCGCTGCAGTAGCTCCTCACGCTCTGGCTGGCTGGCTGGCCCCACTCCCACGCCCGGCGCAGGCAGCCCACTCCCCCCACGCCCTCCCGAGCGCTCGCCTTCGTAGTGACTGATAAAAACCAGGGGACGCCGCGGCAAGAGCTGAAAGAGCTGGGCCGCCGCTTCGCCGTCGAGCCGCGAGCTGCCTGCCAGAGCCAGCATCGGCTCGCCCGCTACCAGTAACGGCCCCACACCAGCATAGTGAATGACCTGCGGCGGCTCGCTGCTGATACGCATGCGCATGTCAAGCTGGTTGGCTTGCTGACGATAGAGGATCGTGCGCCCGATCGCTTCGGGCAGGGCAGTGCACAACGCGGCTACCTCCTCTTCCGCCACGCTGCGCTCACCCGTCGGATTGACAAGGAAGAGGATGGAGAGACCCGCCTGGTCGCGCCTCCCCATTTTGCGCTGCACCCGCTCCGTTAGCGGCGCCAGCCGCTCTGGCCGCGCCTCGCCCACCAGGCGGCTCACGCTCAGCCGCTGACAGAGAAAGGAGCTTGGGCGCATGCTCCCATCAAAGCAAAGCTCCCAGGGGATCTCGGGGGTGTTGGTGTCAAGCACGAGGGGGAGATCAAGATGCCGCAGCGCCTCCTGCAACGGCAATGGCAGCAACTGCTCAAAGAGAAAGCGCCCCAGAGCCTGTACCGAATCGTTGACCGCGCCCAGCTTCATTGTCTGGCGCTTGCTCTCGGCCAGAGCCTGCGTCTGCATGTATTGAGTCACGGCCTGCAAACTGCGCCTGAGCCGCTCTTTCAGCTCAGGGGTGATCTCCGTGACGTAGTCGCGCCCTTCCTTGCTACCTTCCCTGGCAGAATACTCAGGCAGGTCAAGCCGGAAACGATAGACGCTTTCAGTGCGTATGATACTCAAGAGCGCCGGCAATTCCATGAGTTCTTCTCTTCTACTATCTTCCCAGATTAGCTAGCCCTGAGAATACAACCTACTGCAAGAGCAGTATATCCCAAGCATGAGCCGCTGGCAACAGGAGCTTTCTTCGTCTTCTCGCCACTCCAATACAGGCTCTCTGCCCTGTCTGTAGAACGAGCATACTACATACTGCATGATTGGTCAAGTTTTTCAGCACTTTAGAGACGTTACGGTGATCAAGGCTTACTCACCGGCAGGGGCGCCTCAGTCGTGGAGAGGAAGCGCCTGCTGTGCCGGTCGCCGGTGAGCAAGCCTGGAGTTGAAGTAAAGTGGGCAGCGGCTATACGCCGAGGCGTGGGTAGCAGCTGCTCTGGGTATCTGCCGCTTGCCCGTGGCCCTGGCTGCCGCCAGCTGACAGGCTGCGCGGTGTGACGAGCAGGTCGCTGGTCAAGAGAGTATCGACGTGGGTCCCGGCCAGCTTGAGCTGGCTGCAAGGATCAGGCGGCAGAATGGTGACATCCAGCTCCGGGTAGGTGCCCGCCTGACGCTGGACCAGCAGGGAATAGTGTCCCTTATTGAGAGGAGGCACATACCAGGAGAGGGTGACGGTCATGGTGCAGTTCTTGGGCACCACGACCCAGCCACCAAACATGGCCCGCCCCGGCACGTCGCTGACGGTGTTGGTCGGTGGCCCCACCTTGTCCAGCGGGTGCCAGTCGCCCGGGTTCTCGTCGCTCAGGGTCGGCGAGGCTGCCCCCGGCTGATATTGCCCCGCTGGACACATCAGCTCGTCGTGCGGATAGACGACGGTCGCGTTGCAGGCCGGCAGTGGCCCCCCGCAGAGAGGAATGCCGCTGTCGAAGCCGTCGCCGTTCAAGAATTTGCTGTTGGGCGGGACGTAGATGCGTACGTAGTCGCGATAGGTGTCGTAGCCATACACTGGCCCGGTATCGGTGTAGGCCAGGCGGAGCTGGAGATAGTGGGTGGCTCCGCCATTGGCGTCCAGCGTTACAACATCGTGAATGAGGGTCCGCACATACTGCGAGGCTTTGGTGGCGTTCAGGTTGGCCTGCACAATAGAGAGGCCATCGTGACTGGTCGAGCGGTCCATCTGCGCTCCGTAGCCGTACTGGATGAGCAGCTGCTCGACGTGCGGATCGGTGACATAGATTTCGATGTCTCTGGTCGTGAGGTCGTAGAGGGCCTCATGGGCAATGGCCAGGATCTCATCAGGAGGGGCATGACGTACATGGTCGAGCAGGGTCTGAGCCAGGCGCGAGGTGAAGAGCTTGCGCGCCTGACCGGAATCGTCGACATGCTGGACGATTTGCTGCTTGCGCACCCCCTCGCTGTCGAGCTGGTAGAAGTGGAGGCGATCTTCGAGGTTGAGAGCAGTGATGGTCTCGTTGTAGCCCGGCACGGTGATCGGGCCAATGATCTGCAAGACGTGCTCGATGAAGAAGGGGGTCAGGGCAATGACTCCGTCGACGTGCCGCCCTACCTCACGCTGATAGGTCTCAATGGCCAGCTGCCCTGTGGTGGGGAAGTCCGCCGAGAGATTGGAGTCGCGTAGCCCCCAGTTGGCAAAGGGCCACCAGGAGCGATACGGCTCGGGGGCTAGCTGACCCAGGGTCGGACTGCCAGAGGTGTATTCGACGAAGGAGATGTCTTTGAGCGAGAAGGGCGCAATGCGGCCCGCGTTGATGGTCAGCTCACCATACTGGCCGGTGAAGCCGCCGGATGGCCGTAGCTCAGAGCGATCCATTGTCTGCACCAGATAGGTGCGCGGCTTGTCTACTCCCAATAACCAGCCAGCGGCGTCGAGCAGCTGGCGCGCCTGGCCGAGGCTCTGCTGGAGGATGGGTAGCATTTGCAGGAGCTGCTGCACCTGCTGCCGTTGACTGCTGCTGAGGGGCAGGGCCTCCAGCGAGAGGCCCTGACTCTGGGTCCCGATGTCTCGCAATGAGGGCATGATGTCGTCTATGGTTCGTCCAAGGAGAGTGAGCATGTCCTGGGTCACCAGTGGTTTGCTCGAATCGCTGAGGAGCGGCCCCTGAAAGTGCGGGGCCAGGCTCCTGACCGCTGGGATGAGCTTGAGGCCAATGACGCTGACGTCTACGCCGATCTGAGCCGCAGCTCGGGCCGAGCTGACCTGCAGCTGATAGTGCGGAAAGAGCGAAATAACAGTGTGGATGAGGGCAGAGTGGTCAATGGTGTCGCGTGCTCTGGTAAAGGATTGCTGGGCCTGCTGCAGCTCTTGGGCAGCCTGGTTCAGTTTGCTGGCCTCGAAGAGACTGGATGGATGGGATTTAGCCCCGTTGAAGATGGTCTTGAGGGCCAGCAGGTGCTCAACGCCCGCGGAGGCCTCTCCACGAAGGGTGCTATAGGTCAGATAGGCTTGCAGTCCTACGGCCAGCCCACTGACAATGGGCAGAGCGATACCGAGCAAAAGGATCACAAGGAGCACAAGGGCCTTGAGGCGTTGCTTCCCTGTCCCATAGTGCGCCTGCTTCCAGAGGCGTCCTGGCCACTGGGGAGGGCGCAGACCACGGGCGGAACGGCGCCGTCTCCCCATCGCTTCGTGAACCACCCTTCCCTCTTGTGGTGGCTGATCCTGGGGAACTGGCTCCTGTGCTCCCAGCTGGGTGGCCTGCCGCCCTTCCTGCAGTGTAGCTATGTCTGGAGTCGCCAGAGGGAGCGTTTCGGCCTCGGCCAGTGGAGAGGCCGCCGGGGTCACCGCCGCGGGAGCGCTGGCCAACGGCAGGGTCTCGGCTTCGCTGAGGGCGGCCTGGCGCCTTTCCTCTCTACGCTCGACGGCTCTGCTCTCAGGCGCTGCTGACTCTGGCCCTGGCTTGTCAGTACTGTCTGGGAGCGCTCCGGGAAAGGCAACCGGGGCCGGCCCGGCCCGCAGCAGGGAGGACCAGGCTGCAGCCGCTCGCTCGATGGCAGCCCGCGCCTCATCGCTGGCACGCTGCTCCACGGCCCTGGCCTCCGCCATACTCTGCATTTTGATCGTGTCTTCGTCCGCCAGACTGCTCACCTCTGTCGCTGGCCGCGCCCCTTCTCCTTCCTCCGTCCCCGGGGAGGCAAGAGGGCCACTCAGGACAGGCTTCTCCTGCGGATTGAGCTGATCCGCTGTTTCCTCGCGCTTTGGATGATCGCTATTGATAAGCATATCAGACATGGATTACCTCAGAAGAACCCTGGGGAGCTTGATCTCAATATATACGAGTCTATTATCAGATACTGGTGATAGGCTTTTTGGACAGCGTGGTCAGAAGGATCAGAGAGCTTCCTCTCTCCCTGAGTATAACGTATGGCGCACAGGCGGTGTTGCTTTTTCCATCAGGGGTCCTGTTCTGCCGGGAACCAGTCACCCAAAGCGGCGGGTCAACCCTGGCGCTCGCCATTGAGTCTACGTGTGCTCAGATCCAGGCGCCGCGTTGGTCTGCCGCGGGCGCGGGCGGCGGGCGGATAGTAAGGGGTGGCAGCAGTGATGATGTCACCGATGCGCGCGAGGACCTGCAAGTAGCGCGTCCCAGAGCGATGGTAATGGGCGAAGAGCATCAGCAAATGATGGATGAGAATATCTGCTTCATCGGTATGACGCTCCAGGGTGATCTGTCCACCGATGGCTCCCTCGCCCTCGTGCAGCATGGCCTCCTCGCCTTGTTCGTCTAAGAGCAGATGGCGCGTATCTCGGCGGGGACGAGCCGGCCAGAGGAGCAGGGCCACTACCCGCCCTTTGAGGCGCTGCTCGCGCAGACGTCCGGCCAGATAGCCGCCCAGTTTGTGGATCGCCGCACAGGTTTCGTCGGCATCGGCGGCGTGCTGGAAGCGAATGCGCGCATTCTGGCTCAGTGGCGGCGCATCGGGGATCACCAGGCTGTAGTCTTCACCCCGAGCCAGCTGGTGAAGCCAGCGCCCCAGACGGCCCAGGCGCCGTTCCAGTCCTTCGGGAGAGAGGGGGGCCACCTGCGCAAAGGTCGTGATGCCGAAGTCGCGCAGGTGAGCAACCAGCTCGGCCAGCGCTTCAAGATCAAGGCGCTCGCCCCGGCCTTCCAACTCGGAGCTGCCCGCACGTAGGCCCGTTCCTTCGCTCTCGCCCTCGCGCCCACCCAGGGGACCAGGCTCGCTGCCATGCAGCTGGAGCAGCAGCGAGAGGGGCAGCGATTGCACAAAGGAGGCCTCACGACCCGGTGGAATATAGAGGATGCCCTGACGCCCGTCTTTGCGACTCATAAGCGCGGCCAGCTCGGCAATGGTTTTGCCGTTGGCGATGCCGATGAGGGCCGTCAGGCCAAGGGCGGCAATCTCGCTGCTGAGCTGCTGCGCCAGGAGAATTGGCGAGGTGACGGGCTGAGGGCTGCCGCTCAGGTCGATAAAGGCATCGGCCAGAGGGACAGACTCAACGATGTGCGAACAGGCTCGATAGCGCTCGCGTAAGCGCTGCAAAACCGGCTGGTAGCGTTCGTAGGAGGCCGGCAGGAAGAGCGTGCGCGGGGCCAGACGATAGGCCCGACGCAAGGGCATGCCAGGGACAATGCCCAGGCGCACCGCGGCAGGGGAGGCGTCGATGACGCGGCCCGGCTCGTTCGGGCGCCCTGTGCCGGTGCCTACGACGAAAGGCAGGCCGCGCAGCGAGGGATTGGCCATTTCCTCCAGCGTACAATAGAAGTGCCGAATGCGGACATGCATGATCCCTTGACGCAGGCGGGCCTGCTCCGAGACTGCCCCTTTCTCTGTCGACGAGGCCGCCCCCAGTGGCCCACGCGCCGGGCGCTGCGCTGCCGCGTCACCAAGGATTGACGGATTCAACGTCCCTGACTGATCGTGCTCCATAGTAGCCTTCTGCTCAAACTAACCTCTCCCAGTTTAGATTATACGCTACAAATGGGTTGTTGCCAGCCCGTCTCTCCAGCCGGGCTGATCTGCCCTGGCTTCTTGACGGGCCTTAGCTCCGGGAAGCTCTTCTGTGGGACCGGGTTCCTCACCTCGCAGCATGCGGCTGGTGCCCTGCGAAAGCTGTCCCCTCACCCCGTTCAGCTCCGCCAGAAAATATGGTAAGCTGTTCGTGAGGCGGATGCGCCTGCACCAGGCAGCTTCCCTGTCTCCTGCCCTAGCGGCAGCGAGCGCTGGCAGCTTGACAGATGCGGTAGATTGCGCACGCTCAGATTGGAGGGTAAGACACGATGTCTATGCTTCAGAACGAGACCTTCAGCAAAGTGGGCAAAGGGGCAAGAGAAACCTTGGGCGGCTTCAAAGCCTTTATTCTGCGCGGCAATGTGGTTGATCTGGCCGTTGGTATCGTCATCGGCGCCGCTTTCACTAACCTGGTCAACGCCATCGTCAGCGGCCTGATTACCCCCTTGATCGGCCTCTTCGGCGGCTTCGATTTTTCAGGTCTGAACGCCGGTCGTTTTGCTTTCGGGACCGTCATCAACAGCGCGGTCAGCTTCCTTATTGTGGCGGCAGTGCTCTATTTCTTGATCGTTTTACCAGTCAGCAAGCTGATGGCTCGCCACAAGAAGGGTGTGCCGGAGGAGAGCGCCACCCGCGAGTGTCCCTATTGCTTGAGCAGCATCCCGGTGGGGGCCCGTCGCTGCGCTTACTGCACCTCAGAGCTGGGCCACAGTGAGCCTTCTTCAGCCTCGGTGGCTGGCTCCTGACACACGCTCTTTCCTGCTCGCCAGCTCAGCCAGTGAACATGAGCAAGCAAGCAGGGAACTGAGCCGAATCTCTTTCTGCCCTGCTTGAGAAGGGAGTATTTTCTGCCTCCTTCCTCGCCTGGCAGGAGATTCGTGCTATACTAATCTACGGAATCCGAGGGCAATGCTAAGCGTGTGATCAGGCAAACGCCAGGTCAGAGGAGGGCCAAAGCTGGGACAGAAGCGCCTGTCTGGGTCAGGCCAACCCAGTGGCGGCCTGGCCGCGAGCAGAGCGGGTTACTCTCTCTGCTGGCCCGCGAAGGGAACGGCGCAGTAGACCGGCGTGGCCTGGTCACTTCTGTGCTAGGCCAGTTGTGGATTCGCTAGGCCCGCAAGCCCTGGAGAGGCGGCCTGACTTAGTTCTTTGTTGAGGAAGGAAACGGAGCGCTTAGGATGTCATCGTCATCTGCGTCGGGGCCACTACGGCTGGAAGACTGGATTAGAGATATTCCCGATTTCCCTCAGAAGGGCGTGCTCTTTCGCGATATTACCCCCCTTCTGCAAAATCCCGAGGCTTTCCGCGCCGCCATCGATCGCCTGGCAGCCCATTACTCCGGTGCGGGCATTCAGACCGTCGTTGGCGTCGAATCCCGAGGCTTTATTTTCGCCGCCCCCCTGGCCTACTTGCTCGGCTGCGGCTTCGTTCCAGTGCGTAAGTTCGGCAAGCTGCCAGCGAAGACGGTCAGCGTGGAGTACGCTCTGGAGTACGGGACCAATATTGTCGAGATGCATACCGACGCCATTAAGCCAGGCGAGCGGGTGCTGATCGTCGATGACCTGCTGGCCACCGGCGGGACCGTCTCAGCGGCAATGGAGCTGGTCGAGAAGCTGGGCGGCCATATCGCCGGCATAGCTTTTCTGGTCGAGCTGACCTATCTGAAGGGCCGTGAGCGCCTCAAGGGCTACGATGTCTTTGCCCTGATCAAGTATTAGGGAGAGAGGGGAACGAGCCAGCCGGGCCGGGCCGGGCCGGAGCGGAGAGGAGCACCCAGGACTGTGAGATGCGGAGCCAGGGACCCCTGCCTACGCTCTTCTTCTCTCCGCTCACCCTGCTTCAAGGTCACCGGACGAGTGGAGTGGGGAGCCCGGGCGCTTCCCAGCCGCCTCCGCTCCCACTCCTGGAGGATCGCTGTGCCTCTTCCCTACGCGCCTTGCCTTGCGTCTCTCAGCCCACTCCCCCGCGTCCTCTCCTGCCTGGCTCTCTGAGCAGGCGCAACTGCTAACGACTACGCTCGCCGCGCTCTTCGCTATCAGATGGAGCGTCTCCCGCCAGCGATGAGTTCAACGAGGAGCAAGAGCAGGGAGGCCCCAAGAAAAGCGACCAGCGTCGTCCCCAGAAAGTGAAAGGTCTCGTTGATGCCTAGCAGGCTCATCAAAAAGCCGCCGATGACAGCCCCTACCAACCCAACACAGATGTCGAGCAGACACCCCATTCCTTGCCCACGTACCAGCTTTGCCGCCAGGAAGCCAGCTATCAGTCCGACCAACAACCAGGCGAGCAGCTCGCCCGGATAGAGGTGAACGTGTCCCAGACCTGGGTGAAAGCTAATTCCATCCATCATGAAAGGCCTTTCTCTCCTTCTGCCAATGTCTTGCGCTGCCGGGTACCGCAGGCCGGCGCAGGCTCACTCACAACCGGCCAGAATGCCCTGCCTGCTCCGCGGGCTGGTGCACTTCACTGGCCCCAGGCAACGGTTGCCACGCCTCTCGCGGATATGATACCCTACGAAGGCATGGCTCTTTCCTTTGCTTTTCTTCTCCATTCCGCTCTACGTATGAGAACGACAGGAGTCGCAGACGATGTCTTCCAGGCCCGATCTCTCTCAGGATACCGCTCACTCTGCCGATAGCATGGGAGATGGGCCAGCAGACAACCCGCAGGGGAACCAGAGCGGCAGGCCGCAGCTCTTGACCTGGTTGCAGCTTCCCCGCGATGTCTATCTACTGCTGTTCTACACCCTCGGCAAGGGCTTTCAGCTGACCATTGGGACGCTCGATATCAATTACTATGCCCATAGTCTGGGCTACCAACCGGACTTTATTGGACTGCTGAGCGCCATGCCAGCTCTCGGCTCACTGGTCAGTGCGGTCCCTAGCGGGATGTTGGCCGATCGGCTGGGCTATAAGCCTGTCCTCCTGGCTTCGGCTTTGTTGACACCCCTCTTTCTGGCGCTGATCGGCCTGACTTCCGCGGCCCCTCTCCTGCTGCTGGCCGCTTTTCTCCAGGGAGTGGTCTCAACCGCTTTTTGGGTGACGAACATTCCTTTGCTGATCGAGAAGACCAGCGAGGAGCGGCGCGTGGGAGTGCTGGCCCTCAATAGCTTTCTGCTCCTGGGCGTTGGCTCCCTGGGCAATCTGCTCGGCGGCGCTATTCCCGAGCTGGCAGCCAGCCTGCTGCAGGTGAGCGCAAACAGTGTTCTGGCTCTGCGCTGGGGTGTGCTGAGCGCTTCATTGGTGAGCGTGCTCTTCGGCTTGCCTCTCTGGTTGCTACAACCTACGCCGCCGCGAGCCTCTCGCCGCACCACAGCCCCGGCAACCGGTGCCCCGGCCCCACCACCTTCCAACAAGTCTGCCCCTGCAGAGCAGAGGGAGCGCTTCCCTCTGGCGGTCTTTGCCCAGCTCCTGGTGCCCGACCTGATCTTCAATATGGGCGAGGGGGCTGTCGTTGCCCTGATCCAGCTCTTCTTTGTGCTGCGCTTCTCTTTGCTGCCAGGACCACTCGGGCTGATTTTTACGATCTCTGGCCTGGCCGGCGGCCTCTTTTCGCTGACGGCCCCGCTCTTCGTGCATCGCTGGAGCAAGATCGGCATTATCACAACAGTGATGTATATCAGCGCCCCGCTAATGCTCTTGATTGGATATTCTCCCATCATGTTGATCGCTGTACTCGGCGAGTACATACGTTCGTTTCTACGCCAATTGATCGAGCCGGTCTATACAGCTTTTGCAATGGAGCAAGTCTCTGCACGCTATCGCGGCACGCTGAGCGGCTTCTATTCGGTAACCTGGAGTATTGGCTATAGCCTGGGGCCAACTCTGGCCGGTTGGTTACAGACCTCCGTCAATCTCTCCGCCGCCTTTCTCTTTGCGGCTATTTGTCTGGTGATCGCTGCCAGTCTGCTCCTGGCGGCCTTTGGACGGCGGTCTGCGCGCCTGAGCTAAGGCAAGGGCCAGCCGGGCAGGCAAGGAGCTACAGAAATTCGCCGCCGCTCTCGGGACCCGGGACAGGCTGGCGCACCGCTCGGAGGCGGTCGGCCAGAGAGAGTTTCTTCCTGTTGCTCTGCGGCCAACGGTGACAGGAACACCAATTTTAGGGTATCATTAGGAAAGGTTCATCGAGGGAAAGGAGCCTGTAACAGGCAGATGCCTTTCTCTTCTCTTGCTGCTCGCAAGAGCAGTACTTTCTCGTTCCTCTGGCTCGGGTAGAGGACGGGAGAGAGAACGGAGTCATTTAGGGCACGAAGGTTCTACCATTGGCATCCATCGAGGCCGTTGCCGATCGAGCCGGGATAGCGTTCGTTGGATCAGGAGCCATTTTGTCATGAAACCAGGTCAGGCCGCTTCTTCTCCTCCTGCAGAGGCTGCTCACGAGCGAGAGCACTGGGCGGTGGGGACAGAGGCGAGGAGGGGGGCCAGCGTCAATGGCTTCCGTCCAACGCTGGCGAACACACCCACGGTCTCCAGGTCTGCTGCCCCTGCCACACCACTGCCAGTTCGCTCCTCCAGGCTCGCACTGGTACCCGCAGAAGGCTGGTGGCCATTGGGGCTGGTGGCCATTGCGCTCTTTGCTCTGGTGCTGGCGGTTCTCTCGGCCAATTGGGTGGCCGGAACCTGGATTCTGCTCTGGAGCGCCCCTTTGGGCCTGCTGGCCGGCTTCCTGGTGGCCAAGAGCCGCTCATTGCCTCAGCCGCTGCTGCATCTTGCAGCTTTTTTCTTCGGCTACTGGCTGGCTTTTGCCCTCACGGCGGGCGCCGCCCTGCATACTTCCTGGACCATGCTGCTCAACGACCTCCAGGCAGTGCTGAGCAGCGGCAGCGGGCCTGGCCTGGCAGTGGTTTCCAGTGAGCATATTTTTCTGCTGTACCTCTGCTTCCTCAGCTTCTTTTTAGGTTACCTGGGAAGCTGGCTGACCTATCGCGCACGTCTGCCCTGGTTGGTAGCCTTGACCTATTGCTCGATTATGCTGGTCAATCTCCAGTATAGCCGCCAGGCTTCTCCCCTGCTGTTGCCAGTCATGCTCGGCGCGCTCTTGCTTCTGATCAGTCGCCTGCATCTGGCGACGCTGCTCGACGACTGGCATAGCCTGGGCCTCACCGCCGATCGTTCCTGGCTGCGCTCCTTGTTGAGACGTAATCTGGCGCTGACCTCCCTGTTCATGCTTGTGTCCCTGCTGCCTGCGCTGCTTCTCCCTCCGCTCATGCAACCAGGCTGGGGAAGCCACTTGTGGCAAAATGTCGACGCTCTGGTTGGCAAGCTCCTTCATCAGCGCCTGATTGGCTCAGGGCCATCCCCCCAGGTGCCCTCGCTAGATGCCACTGTTTTCTTCGGCGATCGCCTGACGGTCAGCGGCTCGGTCTCTTTGCCAGTGGGGAGTGTGCTGGAATATAGTGGCAGCGCTGCCCCGGCCTATCTGGAGGCGGTGACCTATAACCAGTTCGATGGGCACAGCTGGACGTCGAGCACGCAGACCTCGGCCACTCGCTTCGCTGCGGGTCAACCGCTACCGGCTGATACGGCTTCCGGCCACTACCGGCAGGTCAGTGCGCAGATCCACCTGCTCCAGGTTCCTCAGAGCAAGCATCACTATCTGTTCGCCCCGCCGCAGCCGGCTCGCTTCAGCGTCCCAGTCGTGATCTACGGCAAAGGTCTGGTGAGCGCCTGGGCTCAGCAGGCGCCCCTCTATCCCGATGAGCGCTACACGGTGCTGGTGCGCGTGCCGCAGATCGATGCAGCGGCCCTGGCGCGCGTTCCTTTGCTCTCGGCAGATCCGGGCTACTGGCAGAGCGATCCGGCCCTGTCTGTTCTGGAACGCGACTATCTGCAGCTGCCAGCCAGCCTGCCCCACAAGCTGATGCAGACGGCCCTGGAGTGGACGCGAGGGACAAGCAATGCCTTTGAGGCGATGCAACAGCTGGAGAGCCACCTGAGCGATCCACGCCAGTTTAGCTATTCGATCAATAATCCGCCGATCCCCGCGCATACCGATGTGGTGAGCTGGCTGCTCCAGACACATACAGGCTATTGCACCTACTATGCCAGCGCGATGGTGGTGCTGGCACGCTTGCTGGGCATGCCAGCACGCATCGTGGTGGGCTTTAGCCAGGGCCATTTCGATGCCGGGCGCCAGGTCTGGGTGGTGAATGGCAGCGACGCCCACAGCTGGGTCCAGGTCTACTTTGCAGGCCAGGGCTGGATCGACTTCGATCCGACGCCCGGCTTCGCTCTCGGTCCGGCCTTCTCGGGAACCCCAACCCCTTCGTCGTCGCCTTCTGCATCCAACGGCACCCCTACTACAGCGGGCAGCCAGCCCAATCAGAAAGGTTCCGTCACGCCTCCAGCAGGCGATCACCGCGCCGAGGCTCCCCGCGGCCCTTTCCAGCAGGTTCTGTCTTTCCCCTGGCTGCTACTGACGCTGCTGGCTTCCACGGGCCTGGGCCTGCTGCTCCTGCTGCTCACTGGCATACGTAGCAGGAGACGTCGGCTCGCCGCTCAGCTGAGCCCGGTGGCTCGACTCTTCTGGCGCCTGTGCCGCCTGGCGAGCCTGGCCGGCTTCCGACCACGCTCCTGGCAGACACCGTACGAGTATAGCGCCCGCCTGAGCCGCGCTATGCCGGAAGCCGCCCTCCCGCTGCGTCGATTGACCGAGCTATTCGTACGCGAGCGCTGGGCCCCTCCCTACGAGCCAGTGAGCGCCTCCGACAGGTCCGACGAGCTGGAACGCCTGTGGCCGCCTCTGCGCCGCGCTCTCTTGCGTCTCTGGCTGCGTCGCTTGGGCTGAGGTCGCCACCTCCTCTCTCTCTTCTTTGATTAAGAGAGATAAATTTACCGTCTTATGTTACCAAAGATCGAATAAAACGTTCTCCCAAATAGAAAGTGCGCTGAAAGCAGTAGTAACGAGAACGGTGGTTGAGGAAGTGGAAGTGGAGAGGAGATCTGAGCGAGGCAGAAACCAGGTTGACGTCTCTGAGGATGAGGAACAGGCGCCGCCTGTGCCAATTGTGGAAGGAACCTGTGGCTGGGGCCGACTCTTTCAGCTCTACCCCGATCATCTGCGGGTGCACGGCGCGGTCTACGAGCTGCGTCACCTGACCGAGATTCGCCCGGTCTATCGCTCTCTGCTGGGTTTGCCCTCGGCTCGCCTGGAGTTGACCTTTGGTCAGCAACGCGTGATTCTGCGCGGGATTGCGGCAGTGGAGGATGTGCGCAAGATGGTGGATTATCTGCAGCGCACCTGCCCGCGGGCGCGCTTGCTGGCAGCCCCTGGCCATGAACCAGGTCCGACCGAGAGCGCAGGCGCGGGCGTGGGCGCGAATGTTGATCCGGCTGCAGCAGAGACGACTATCCCCCTGGCCGCCAGGGAAACGCCGACTGCCCTCATGCGGGCACTGGCCCCGACAGGCTGGCAGATGGCTCGCCGCGAGTTGTTGCAGCGCCGCCGGGCCCGCCTCCAGGAGGAGCGCGAGCGGCGCCAGGAGGCCACGCTCTCCCGGCAACCCGGACGGCGCTTCCCACTCAAGGACCCGCTACCGCCTGTCCAGGTTCCCATTCGCCTGGCCTACGGAGAGCGCGCTTACTATTGCTGCCAGGCCACCCTCTGCAATGAGCAGCTCCGTCCTTTTGCCCCCCCAGAAGAGGCTGTACGTGACCACGGCCTGCTGATTCTCACCGATCGCCGCCTGATCTATCTGGGGCGCCGCTGTCAGGTTCTGCTTGGCTACGACCATTTGCTGCAGGTGAGCCGTCAGCGGAACGGGGTGGCTTTCCTGGCCGATCACTGGCGGCGCCGCGAGCTGTTTACAATGCGCCGCCCCCTGGAATGCGTGCTGTGCCTGGAGAAGCTGCTATGGCGCTTTCAGCAGGAGCGCCAGCTCTCGACGTTGATGAGCGTTGAGTTAGAAGAGCAGGATGAGGAAGAGGCCAATCCCCATCATGAGGCCCGCCAGCCAGAGCAGCGCACCGGCAGCGAGCCGGTGACGCGCTAGAGTGGCCAGGTAGAGGCAGAGAAGAGGAGAGGAGCGAGCATCAGCATGCTGGATACGGTGATGGCCCTGTGGAACCGCGGCTGTGCTTTGCGCTTCCTGCTGCTCACGCTGTTAGCGCTAGCAATCCTGCTAAGCTTTGGTCTGCCGATCTGGCTGGGTAATCAGCAAAGTCGGTCGCTCCCCTCCCAATCTCCAGCAGAGGGAGCACTGGCAGCTCAGACGCAGGGGCACATTGGCGAAAGCACCATGACGGTGCCCCTCCCACCCAGCATGACGCCGCCGGTCCAGATTGGTTCCACCCAGCCAGAAAGCAAGCTGAATATTCCGCCGTTTCCTCCCTGCAGCAGTCCCCTAACCATGCCGCAGCCGGGACCAACGGCCCTGCCTGTGGTCACGCCTACGGTCCACCCTCAACCACATCCTACGCCACGGCCTCGACCATCTCCATCGCCTTCGCCCCAACCACAGCCCTCGCCGATACCGGCGCCTTCTCCTTCACCAACGCCAGCCCCAACGCCGACCCCCGCACCCTCTCCTACGCCCACACCAACGCCGATACCCGCGCCTTCTCCTTCACCCACACCGCCTTCACCCACACCGACACCGACGCCTGCGCCTTCTCCCTCTCCTTCACCGCCCGCCCCCACAGCCACGCCTTCAGCTGCACCGACTCCATCACCAGACCCTGAGCCGACAGAAGCCCCTTTTCTGCCCACCACTCCCTCTGCCCACTCCACACTCACTCTCACCACGCGCCAAAAGCCCGCGCCGCTCGGGCACGAGCGCGGAGCAGCGGGTCAGCAAGCCAGCAGAACCGCCGCCCGAGCAATGATCACACCAGGATCCAGATAATTGTCCAAAAAAACGCGGGATGAATGGTAGTACCATTCATCCCACAACGATAGACTTTCTTGCTCACCGGGTTAGGCTGGCGGAGGAGGTGGGATTCGAACCCACGGGGGCTGTTAACCCCACACGATTTCCAGTCGTGCTCACTAGGCCACTATGAGACTCCTCCGTGGAGAACCGCCCCCCATGTCACTCACCTGCCGACGCAGCCTCCTCTTGCTCCCAACAGCGGCGTCAACAGGTAGACCAACATGGGAGTGACCCGCTTCGCCGAAGGGAGCGCCAGCGAGTCACTGCTTCTGGCGGAGAGAGTGGGATTCGAACCCACGAGGGTCTTTCGGACCCTACCGCTTTTCGAGAGCGGCTCAATCAACCACTCTGACATCTCTCCGGCGCATAGTATATCACATTCCCCGGGCGGCTGACAAGGGGGGAGAACACAACTGCAGCGAACCTTGCCAGCAGTGGGGGCATTTGCGCTATGCGCTGTCACTGGCCTCTTCAGTCAGGTTGCCAGCGAAAACCTGAGAACGAGAGCAGGAAGAGGCCAGCAGGTAGCAAGGCTTCCCATCCCAAAAGAAAAACACCACTGACCAGGGGGGAGCTTCCGGAAGGAGATCCTCCTGCCGGAGAAGCTCCCCTTCGCCTGTTCTGCCGCGTTCCTGCAGAAGTTAGGGAGGGAAGGAGGGAGCAAGCATCGACCGTTGAGTGCCGCCCGCCCTGGATCAAGAAGCCTCCTCTGGCGATTCCGAAAATTCGCCGATCGCCCCATGCTCATAGAGCCAGCGAGCGAACTGCAGATGCGGGTCGCCGCTGAGATAGGGAGGAATCTCCCCGCTGCTCTGTACGCGGTGGCGCAGCTGCAGCAAGCGCTGAATCTCCTCGGGGAGAAACCCGGCTTCGCGCAGGAGATCGAGAGCCTCCGTCTCCGCCTCTCCGGCCTTCAGAGGCAGCTGCCACTGCTCCAGCGGAGAGCGCTCCTCGTCGCAGGCAGGCTCTCGCTCATGCTGATACTCAAACTGATACTCTCGTCTATCCATAGTGCGCTGTCTCCTCTCAAGTGAGAAAAGCTGCTATCAGCTCAGCTTGTCTAGCTCCGTTAGGTTGGGGTCCGCCCCACCCCTGGTCTGATCTCCGGTACCGCGCGCCAGCCCAGCCCCAAAAAACCAGTCGCGTCCGGCTGCTCATTGAGAGCCGGGCGCTCACTCGCTCTTGCGAGGTTCCAGATCTCCCTTGACGTTTCCCTTGCTCTATAGAACATCCATATCGGCAAAAAGTTGACAGCGATTAGTCCCCCGGCCACCCCTTTTTGCCCGCGAGAGAATTTCAGGACCTTTGGCGCAGCAAGGAAGCGACCTCTGTCAGTAGCTCAACAGCAAGTACTCTCGTACACTCTAGCTAGACAAGGGAGCAGGGAAACTCAGCGGCCCAGCTGGCAACGTCAGCCAGTCAGGGGACGCAGGAGGAGCAGCGCCACGAAGCGCCCAGGCACCTGCCAGCCCAGACACTCGCATCCTCCTCCCAGCCGACAGCCAGTCAGTCTGCCAGTCAAGTCAATCAAGCCAGCCATAAATAGCCAAAGATTCAGGCCAGGCAGGCCCACCCTGCCAGGGGGCGTCAGCAACAGTCAGCAAGGCAGCGCAAGCAAACAAACAAGTAAGCAGGCAAGAGAGCGGAAGGCTGGATAGGGAAGGAGGGCAGGCAGGCAGTTTAGCCGCAGACCGAGCCACGAGGGCCACCAACAGGAGGAGAGGAGAGCAAGTCAGCAGGGCAAGACCCCAGTCAGGCAAGGAGATGTCTATCGATGACCAGTTCCGCGCATCTGCAAGAGATCTGGGCCGAGTTCATGCGCACCCACAGTCAGGCACAGCGCCGCCTGTTGATCGAAGCCTACGTACCGCTGGTGAAAGTCACCGTCGATCGGTTGGGCATTCCGGCGCGCAGCCTGTTGGAAGCCGACGATTTGATCGGCTACGGCATGCTTGGGCTCATCAACGCCATCGATCGCTACGATCCTACGCGCGGGATCAGCTTCGAAGCCTTTGCCAGTGCCCGCATTCGGGGAGCGGTTATCGACCAGCTGCGCGCTCTCAATTGGTTTTCGCGCTCGGCCATGCAGCGCATCAAACAGGTCGAGCAGACGATGGCCGAGCTAGAGCGTCGGCTGGGGAGACCGGCCCGCGACGAGGAGATGGCCGCGGCCCTCGGCGTCTCCCTGAGACGCTACCGCCGCATGCTCCAAGAAGTGGGCACAGTCATTCTCTCGCTGGATAGCCCCCTCCATACGCCCGAGAGCGATGGCGACCATTACTCACTTGGCGAAGCCCTGGAGGACCAGGCCACCCCCGAGCCGGCCAGCACTGTCGAGCGCCGCGAGCTGCTGCAAGCCCTCAGCCAGGCTATCGAGCACCTCCCTCGCCGTGAGCGCCTCGTGCTCGCCCTCTACTACGTCGAGGGCCTCAGCATGAGCGAAATTGGCAAGACACTCGGCATCTCGCAGTCGCGCGTGAGCCAGCTCCACGCACAGACGCTGCTCCATCTGCGCATCAGCCTTGGTCTCCATGAACAACAGCACAAGCGCGGAGGCCGCACAAGTACTCGTTCTACATCAGCACACGAACACGCCCGGCAAATCGATTCGCTCGCCCATCAGCAAGTCCCCACTGTACCATAGCCTGGATCGTATAGTATCATAAACAGAGTATTATTACGATCCCTGGTTTCCCTGTTGATCTTGAGCGACCTGTTGACTACGAGAGGGGAGCAGGCTTCCCTGGCAGGAAAGCCAGCCCCGGTGTCACACCTTTCAGGGGAGGGTACCCAGGTGCAGATCAGGGCTCCACATCACTCTCAACAACGACGGCAGCTTTGGCCACAGCAGCAGGGCCGCTCAGCGCTGAGACGGTGGCAAAGGCGCTGCGGCCCGTCAACAGGGACAGGCCCCAACTGCTCGCAATGCCCGGGGAAACAGTGGTTGCTGAAGCACGGTGTACAATCTACAGAGAGGGTAGTTTTATCGCCAGCGCGAGTGCGCACGGCGGTCTGTGAGATCGAACCTCGCTTGCTTGTGCGGAAAATCCTGGCGCTGAATCGTCTTTTGACAAAGAGCGTACATTGAGTCTGCACAAGGGACTCACAGACCAGCGTTTTGTTGTGCTCCGTGCCAGTGACAGGAAACGAGCCTACCCGTTTCCGTCACCAGCAACGTCCAGTGTGAGCAGGAAGCCCACTCGCTGCTCGGCATCTCGTCTGTGTTCGGCTTGAAGAGACGCCTGTAAGGTGTCATCTGCAGCGCAGGGACGTCTCGGAAATGCTTCTGGGGAAGGGAGCCTTACATGCTTGTTTTGAGACGCAAAGTTGGTGAAAGCATCATTCTCGGTGGGGTCATTAGCATCTCGGTCCTCGCGGTCGAGGGGGAGCGTGTGAAAATCGGAATCAACGCGCCTCCAGAAGTGACCATTGTGCGCGAGGAGCTGTTACGCTCGGGGCAGGATCAGCACCAGCAACCAGCAGCGAATGCTTCGACCGTGACGAATGCTCCAAGCGTACAGCGCTCGTAGCGGTTCATCTATCCATCTAGCGCATCTCTCGTTGAAAGCAAGGCCAGGTCCTCGCCAGGCAGTGCCAGCGCCTGCCCGGGGACCTGGCTTGCTCCTCGAAATCGGCAGCGAGTGTGGTGCCGGCGTCCTTCAGGCTCGACAGCCCACCGTCAGCACCAGCGCTTTGCTCCTCCGCTCTTGTTCGCCAGCCATTTCCTGCTGCTGCTGCTGCTATTCGCTGGGGGCCTCAACCTTGTAGCCGTTGCTCGGCTCCACGGCCTCCGTCCGAGCAGGGGCGGCTTCCGGCTCCTCGCCACGGATAAAAGCCTCGGTCATGGCACGCGCGACGTCATCAGGGTACTGCACTGGCGGCGACTTCATGAGGTAGGCGCTCGGTCCGAGCAGGGTGCCGCTGAGGCCACGGTCCAGCGCCAGCTTGGCCAGGCGCACCGCGTCGATGACGACGCCGGCAGAGTTGGGCGAGTCCCAGACCTCTAGCTTCAGCTCCAGGTTGAGCGGCACATCACCAAAGGTGCGCCCCTCCAGACGGATGTAGGCCCACTTGCGATCTTGCAGCCAGGCCACGTAGTCCGACGGCCCAATGTGGACGTTCTCCGGCGGCAGCTCGTAGTCAAGCTGGCTGGTGACAGCGTTGGTCTTGCTGATCTTTTTGGACTCCAGCCGCTCGCGCTCGAGCATGTTGTAAAAGTCGGTGTTGCCACCAACGTTGAGCTGCATGGTGCGCTCTAGCCGCACGCCGCGATCGCGGAAGAGCTTGGCCAGCACACGGTGGACAATCGTGGCCCCCACCTGGCTCTTGATGTCGTCACCAATCATCGGCAGTCCAGCCTCTTTAAAACGCTCTTGCCAGTACTGCTCGCGCGCGATGAAGACCGGAATGCAGTTGACGAAGGCGACACCAGCTTGCAGCACCTGCTCAACGTACCACTTGGTGGCCGTCTCCGAGCCAACCGGCAGATAGTTGACAAGGACGTCGGTTCCGGTGTCTTTGAGGATGCGGACAACGTCGTCGGTCTTGCCCGGCGCCTTGGTGACAACTTGCGAGAGGTATTTGCCTAGCCCGTCGTGGGTCATGCCACGATAGACTTTGACTCCCAGCGGCGGGACGTCGGCAAAACGGTAGGTGTTGTTGGGAGCCGCGTAGATGGCCTCGGCCAGATCCTTGCCAACTTTGTTCTGGTCAATATCGAAAGCTGCCGAGAATTCGATGTCGCTGATATGATAGCCCCCCAGGGTGACATGCATGAGCCCCGGGACAAAGTCCTCTGGCTTGGCGTTGCGATAATAGTAGACACCTTGCACAAGCGAGCTGGCACAGTTGCCAACGCCAACAATGGCTACACGTACTTTCTTCGATCCTGGCATGATCGTTCCCTTCCTCCTACGAATTGAGCTAGCTGATTACTATAGTGGCATTCGCCGCGTGACTCCTGCGCTGCGCAAAATACGCAAAGATATCCACTTCCACCCTTCAAATGATCCAGACTACGCTGGTGTTGATCCAATTCGTCTGCTCGCTGAATGCAACTCTGACCCTGGCAGTCGACGACGCTGTTGCCGCCAGAAAAAAAGATGGTGCGGAGAAGAGTGCGAGGATTCCTTTCTCTGGAGGTAGGACTGCTTCCGATTCCCTCTCTGCCAGATGCATGCACCTCCTCACAAATTAGCAGGCTGTCAATATTATACTATTATCTCTGGGCAGGAGAGCAAGCAGCTAGCTCTGCCTTGCGGATCGCTCTCACTGTTGCTGGTCAGCCGCCGCCTCAGCTTCCGGCCCTCGCTCGCACTCTCCTCCGCCCCTTCCTCCCTCCGCTCGCTGTCCTTCGCCCCTCCTCATCCAGCACAGCGCCGCCCGCGGCAGAGGCCTCCCTCGGATCGCGCTCCGCATGGCGTACCGATCGGAGGGAGCCTTCTTTGAGGTTTCTGAGGTAAACGGGTTTTCCCATGTTTTTAAACAGTGCAGGCAGGCTGTCTATTCCCGCAGATTCGAGGCACCAAATTCCTGGCAGCCAGACGTTTTATCGGCGTAAATCTACTCGCCAGAGCTTGTCGACACTCAATAGCGGCAAAAAAGACGCCAGATCGCTTGATCAATTGATCTGAACCCTGGAGAGGTGCAGAAAAATGGAAAGACGGTCGCGCTATCGTGGCAGCCTCCTGGGCCTGGCCTGCGGCGACGCTGTGGGCACAACGTTGGAGTTTCGATCGCCGGGCTCGTTTGCACCCTTGACGGATATGGTCGGTGGGGGACCCTTTGGGCTGCAGGCCGGCCAGTGGACCGATGATACGTCGATGGCGCTCTGCCTGGCGACCAGTTTGGTGGAGCGCCAGGGTTTTGATGTACGCGATCAGATGGAGCGCTATGTGCGCTGGCGCAATGAGGGCTATCTGTCGAGTACGGGCTATTGCTTCGATATCGGGGGTACGGTGGCCAGCGCTTTGCGCCGCTTTGACGAGACCGGGGAGCCGCTGGCCGGCTCCCCTGATCCGCACTACGCAGGCAATGGCTCCCTGATGCGCCTGGCTCCTGTGCCGCTCTGTTATGCGCGTCATCCGCGGGTCGCGTTGGAGAAGGCCGCCCTCAGCTCATGTACGACGCACGCGACGGCGACAGCGGTGGATGCCTGCCGCTATATGGCCGGGCTGATCGTCGGGGCTTTGGAAGGCGCCAGTAAGGAGGAATTGCTGGCCCCCTTCTATACGCCGGTGCCCGGCTCCTGGGAGGAGCAGCCGCTGACGCCGGAGATCGCCGAGGTGGCGGCTGGCTCGTTTAAGGTGCGTCAGCCGCCGGAGATCCGCGGTCTTGGCTATGTGGTGAAGACGCTGGAGGCGGCGCTCTGGGCTTTCTACCATAGCACTTCGTTCCGCGAGGGCTGCCTGCTGGTAGTAAACCTGGGCGACGACGCCGATTCGACCGGGGCGGTCTATGGTCAGCTGGCAGGCGCTTTCTATGGTGAGGAGGCTATCCCCGCTGAGTGGCGCGCCAAGCTGGCGAAGCGCGAGCTGATCGAGTCGCTGGCCGATGCCCTCTATGAGCTGGCCGAGCGTATCCTACCGGAATCCTGAAGCCTGCAGAGAAAAGGAGAGAGGAAAGGTCGGAGCATGATCACCCAGGACCGGGACGGACAGGAGGCTCGGTTGACACTCGCCAGAGGGTAGACTGATGCACCGCATGGATCGCTTGACTGCCATTGTGCTGCTCTTGCAGCGCGGTAAATGGACCGCCGCCTCTCTCGCGCGGCATTTCGAGGTTTCACGCCGCACGATTCTGCGCGATATCGAGGCCCTGTGTGAGATGGGCATGCCGGTAGTGGCCGAGCCGGGACCAGGCGGCGGTTATAGCTTGCCAGCGGATTATGCCCTGGCCCCCCTGCCGCTGTCGCTGCACGAGGCCCTGCTGCTGCGTTTGGCACTGAGCAGCCTCTTGCAGTTGCGCTCAGTTCCTTTCAAGGAGGCACGGGCCTCGCTGTGGGCTAAGATTACGGCGCTGCTGCCATCGCGTGAGGAGATCGAGCCAGGCCTGGAACAGATGCTGAGTTCCTCATCCGCGGCGCGCTCCAGAGGGGCAGAGTTCCCAGTGCCCTTCTTTAGCGATTTGCTGCAGGCGCTGGCGGCAGGCCGCTGGGTTCGGGTAACCTATCGCTCGGAGCGGCGCCAGTCGGAGCAGACCCTGCTGCCCCAGCGCCTGTTTACCAACGCTGGCCTCTGGTACTGCTATGCCTACTCGCTGGAACACGACTGTGTGCGCCTCTATCGCGTCGATCGCCTGCTCCGCCTGGAGATACTGACCGAGCCTCCCAGCGCGAAGCCACCGGAGATCAGGAACCGGTGGGAAGATCCAGCCTTCCCAGAGATCTGCATCCGCCTGACCGAGCGCGGGGCGCTACGTCTTGAGCGCTGCATCCCGCTGGCAGCTCGCCTGCAACGCGAGGCCGATGGCAGTGGTTGGCTGCGCCTGCATTGGAATCCAGATGACTATGACTGGCTGGCGCGCCAGCTCTTGAGCTTAGGCCCGGAAGCCCGGGTTTTGACGCCGACGGCCCTGCGCCAGTGTCTCCAAAGGCTCGCCAGCCAGATTCTGGCATGCTCCGAGGAGGAGAAAATGGTGACATAGTGTTGTCACCAGGTCAGGGGTAGACTGGTCCTTGTCCTGGCCGACCTGACCGATGCGGGCAGCGATCTTGACAGCCGGTCCAGTCAGGTTGCAGACCAGAATGCGCATGAGTTGCTGCTCAGGAGCATAGAAAGGAGTCTCTCATGGCCCAACGGAGTATTATCCACCTTGAGTTGCCAACACGCGACCGCGACGCCAGTGCCGTCTTTTACCAGGCTGTGTTCGGCTGGCAAATGAGACATAACAGCAGATACGACTATTTGTACTTTGAGACCCAAGACGGGATACACGGGGGCTTTCCCGGCCCCGACGGCCAGAGCCAACGCGAGGGGGAGCCGCTGATCTATCTGGCCAGCGAGGATATCGAGGCCACGCTGGCCGCGATCGAGGCCCACGGCGGGCGCTGCCTGATTCCGAAGACGGAGATCCCCGGCCTCGGCTGGTGGGCCCTTTTCCGCGATCCCGCCGGCAATCGCCTCGGCCTCTTTACTCCTGCGCCGTCTACGTCGGGCGAGTGAGCCGCACTGACGTTGCTTTCCCCTCCGCCCGAGTCCGGCCCTAGCCGCGGGCCTGGCTCTGGCGGAAAAATTCGACCGTTTGGCGAATGCCCTCTTCCAGCGTGACCTGCGGCTGCCAGCCGAGGAAGCGCGCTGCTTTGCCACAGTCGAAGTAGGCAAGCCGGATGTCGCCCGGTCGCTTGGGAGCGCGCTGGATGGGGGCCTCGAAGCCAGTGAGATTGACAAGCTGACGGTAGATCTCGTTGACCGAGGTAGGCCGCCCGGTGGCAATGCAGAAGACGTCGTTATCACCTCGCTCCAGCGCCAGCAGGTTGGCCCGAGCGACATCGCTGACAAAAACATAATCCTTGGCCTGCTCGCCGTCCCAGTCGATGCGCACGCTCTCCCCGGTGAGGAAGCGACGGGCAAAAATGGCGATGACTCCCGCTTCGCCGTTGGGGTCTTGACGTGGCCCGTAGACGTTGCCGTAGCGCAAGATAGTGTAGGTCAGACCGTGGGCCTCATGCCAGTAGCGCAGATAGTGCTCGCCAACCATCTTGGTAATGCCGTAGGGCGATTCGGGCCGCTGGGGTGTCTCTTCGGTGACGGGCAGTTGCGGCGGCGTGCCATAGGTCGCCGCCGACGAAGCGAAGATGATTTTGCGCACGCCGGCCTGGGTACAGTTCTGCAGGATGGTGAGCAGGCCGAGGACGTTGACGCGAGCATCGAGGAGAGGATCACGCGCCGAGACGGCGACGCTATGCTGGGCGGCGTGATGGCTGACGACATCGGGCCGCACCTCGGCGAAGAGAGCGCGCATAGCCTCGGCATCGGTAATATCAGCCTGGAAGAAATGGGCCTGGGCGGCAAGATTGGCCGGGTCACCGCCTCCCTCGCTCCAGAGGTTGTCAACGACGAAGACCTCATGACCAGCCGCCAGATAGGCGTCGACCAGATGGGAGCCGATGAAGCCTGCGCCTCCTGTGACAAGAATCTTCATGCTGAGCCAGATACAGGCGCCGCGCCCTCTCTTGTCCTGGCCAGCCAGATGACAGGCAAAGAACCAGGAACCAGGCTGGCGCCTTTCCTCCTTCTGTAATCACGCATGCAGAGCTAAAGCTCAACTGCTGCACCGACTCGCTCATTGCCGGTTCGGCCAGCGGGCGGGGCAGAGCGCTGACCACTCGCAGAGCTGAGAGGGCAGCAGGCGAGGCTTTCCCAATCAGCGAGAGAAGATCGCCGTGGTGGTCAGTTTCCAGTCCCCAGCCATCCGTCCGGTCGTGGATAGCAGTGGCAGCAGTTTTTCTCTATCTTAGCAAGAGTGAGACAGGGCGTCAAACGCGGCCAGGCGGTCGATCCTCCTCGTTATCTCGCGAGGCAAGCGCAACCCATGGACGCCGGGTACAGGAGGTTGGCCCGCCGCCGCTAGCGCCTTTTCTGCGTGGAGGAGGTCGTGCCCAGGCGTTCCAGGGCCTGTTGGAGTTCGTGGGGAAGGGTCAGGACCGGGAAGATCTGGAGGCCCGTTTCACGTTTCAGGCGCTCCAGGACGGCCTGATGATTGCTGCCATCGGCCAGGGCCACGGTCAGCGTCTTCCGGGCGCGCCCGATAGGACAGCAGTGGAGTTCATGGGCGAGATGGGGACTGATTGCCTGGCGGACGCTGGCAGGAACACGTCTTGGCAGCGGAGCGAGATAGGGGATGCCCAACCGACGTGCCTCAGCTAGCAGTTCCTCTGTAGGTGCTGAGGAGAGCGAGAACTGCACGCCCGGAGCGAGCGGCTGACCTTGCTTTGATGGCAGCGCCTGAGCTGGCAGCCCTTCCCTGTCGATCTCATTGCCGGAGACAGGCTCGGTAGCCTCTCCTAGAGGAGCGGTCAGCACCCGTCGCGGGCGCGCCGCCTCACGGAGGACGCTCAGCAGGTTCTGGCTTTCAGCGCGCTCCAGCGTTCGCCCTCCCACTGCCAGGGCTGTGAGGTCCGCCAGTTCATAGGTCTGGAGCGAGCGGACTCGCGAGCAGAGCGCCCACCAGAGGCGTTCCTCGACCGCCACCCGGCCAGGCTCATCGCAATCGGGCAGAACAACATAGCCCCGATTGCCCAGAACAAAGACACGGTCCGTTCTACGCACCAGCGAGCGGAGCGCCGCTAGCAGACGACAGGTGGCCTGGGCACGCCTCTCCCCCAGAGAGGCCGCAGGCGCGCGCTGACCCACAAACGTCAGGGTGATCACCACAACTCCCAGTCGGCCCTCCCCAGCGTTCAATAGCTGCTTCAGTTCAGCAGCGAGGATACGCAGGCTATCGACCTGCACATAGGTCGCTCCACTGCTTGCCGCTCCCTGCCAGACCGGTAAAACCACACGGGTGCTCATCTCTCTCAGCTCCTCTGCCTGCCAGGCCCTACAGGCAACCGGCACAGCAGGCTCCTCTCGGCTCTTACTCTTGCACTGCCGTCGGGTCGCAAGGCCGGCCAGCCTGAATGGAACTCAGACCGGTTCTCGCTTGCGCTCCTCTCAATCGAGCGCTATGGATGCTCTGGCTATTACTGTACTCTGTATTCAGCAGAAACGAGACATCGATCCGGTTGCGTTCCTGTTAAGACTGCGCCCCTACGGTTAAGATCAGTATTCTGCCCCCTTGCTGATGCTGGCCACCAGGAGAAAGAGGGCCAGCGGATCAGAAGGGCTGGCCCCCTCATCGGCCCTCACTTCGCACCCGCCTCGCTGGAGCCACGGACGCTTTTTCGCTGCTCGTTCTCCTTCGCCTGGGGGGGAGAGAGCAGCGCTTCGACGCCAAAGGCCTCGCAGATGGCGCTGAGCGGCTCCCAGAGGCCATCAAGCGTCAGCAGCATCTGCTCTCCATGCTGAGTAATGTCTATCAGAAAGAGGGCCAGCTCTGGCGCTGTGCACTCCTTCTGCTGCGTCAGTCCTGGCAGCAGCTCGCCAAAAATAGCCCCTGCCTCTTCGAGCAGCAAGGCAAAGGCCCGATCGAGCCGGGTCGAACCTGCCAGAGCGACCGCCCCAGGCAGCGAGCCAGGACGACCAAACTGGAGGGCAAAGGGCGGCAGATGTTGATAGCCCTCTTGCCAGTTTGCCAGCAGCTGCCTGAGCCACAGCGGGCAGCAGCCGGCAGGAGGGACAGAGGCAATGCTCGGCAGAGGGGGTAGAGCAGAAGTCAGCGTAGTGGGATCAGAGGCGGAGCCGCGATCGAGCAGGTCCAGCAGGGTGCCGCTGGCGCTCGTGAGCAGCCGGCAGGAGAGATCACACTGCAACAGACTGTCATTGACCTCGCGCAAGGCCAGCCAGATGGCGTGGCGCGTCGGCAGGTAGTCAGGGGGTACAAGTCCATCCATGAGCGGGCGTGTGGCTGCACCAAGGGCAGGCAAGCGCCGTTGATACAGGGTGGCGAGCTGGTGGAAAAGATGGCGCAGGCCAAAAAGCAGCAGCTCCAGGGAGCTGGTCCCTGGCATGCCCCGCTCTAGACGAGCGCTCAGGGCCGCGAGGAGGCCAGACAGCCCCCTCTCTCGCTCTTCGTCTTCCGGCTCCTCGCCCCACTGGTGGCATGCAGCAGTCGGCCAGGGTGTAGCCGCCAGTAGCTCTTTTTCCCGCTTGAGCCTGGCCTGGTGACCTCCCATCGTTCCCAGGTCCTCCCTCGCAGTAAAATGGCGCACGCTCCCATATATATTGTATGATTCGCTGCTACAGCCAGAGTTGACCTTCTTCCGGCCAGGGCGGCTCAATGGGCAGAGACAGGCTCTCAGCAGGCAACTTTTCGGTGGAGACGCCTCTCTGTGGCTCGCCTGTTGCCGGCAAGCCCGGGGGAACAAGCGGCGGGAGAGCAACGCTCTGGCCTCTCCCAGGAGTGGCTGATTGGCGCGGCTGCTCGGCAAACTGACGAAGCCCCGTTACGGCCAGGAGCCGCTCAATCGGTGGCACCCCTTCGCAAGAAGCAGGGATGATGAGCGGCTCTCCAGCCGGACAGCGCTCCAAGGCGGCGCAGAGGTCTTCCAGCGCTCTGCGTACAAGCTGGTTGTGCTCATTCCACAGCTCCAGACGCATCTCGCGATCGGCAAGCTGGTTCAGGCTGAGCGCCAGGGGTCTCAGCTCCTCTTCCACCGGCTCCAGACGCGCGGCCAGATCGCCAGCAGCCAGGCGCGCCAGAACCTCCCTGAGACGGGCTAGTTGCGCTTCCAACCCATTGCTGCGTCGGCTGGCGCTGTACAGCTGCGTCTCCAGCTGCTGGAGTTCCTCCTGATAGCTCCTCAAGAGGAGACGACGCAGCCGGCCCTGCTCGCCCACTGTCAGCAGGAGGCGCAGGCAGGCTACCAGGACGGCCAGGCCGAGGATGAGCAGCCCCGTGAAGAGAGGCGGCTGAGCGCTTTGCCAGGCTTGCCAGACCACAACAGCACAGCAGGCAATGAGCAGAAGCGAGGGGAGACAGAGAGGAAGATGCCAAAGCGTGCTGCTGCGGCTGCCCTCCCCGACCGGGCGCGCGCTGAGCTGAGTCAGCAGGGCCTCGTCACCGGGGAGACGCGCACTTTTGATGGCATCGGCAGGACGACTGGTGACAACGCGCCTGAGATAGGCCGCCAGACCACAGAGGAGCAGACCCACCGCTAACAGTGTCGCCAGCTCTTTCTGACGCCACGCCTCTGGTCCAGGCCAGGAACCGCCCAAGACGCGATGGAGGAGCAGATCGGCGAGGGCGTAGAGGAGGAGGCCAGCAACAAGACAGAGCAGGCTGACGCGGCGGGGAGGCTGGCGATAGGTTGTGTCGCTGGCTGTTGCCAGGCGGAGCAATAGCAAGACGCCAGCCCCCATGAGGAGGAGATCAGCCAGAGGGTCGATCAGTGTTTCCCAGGGAAAAGAATTGAAGGTGAGAGGCCAGCTGAGCGAGGCAAAGATCCCTAGATTCCAGGCCAGTCCCACCATCGCCAGGAGAGCCAGCAGAACGTCAAGGGCCAGGAGTAGACGCCCCCGCCCGGCACTGGCTGCCGGCCACAGGAAGAGCGAGAAGCAGAGCAGCAGAGGAAAGAACAGAAGGCTCACCTGTGGAATGAGCTGTAACACTTGTAGCACTGACGTCGGTAAGGCCCTGACCAGGGTGCCTGGAGCGGAGGAGGACACCTCACCTATCAGCTGCCAGCCGACGCCAACGGCCCGGAGAAGTAGCCCACCCCCAACGCACAGCCAGGCCGCACGTTCCTGCCCGCTCCAGGGCTGAAAACTCGTTGCTGAAAGGGCCCTCTCAGGAACAGGAACAAGGGCCGCTCCCAGGCCGAACAGGCCAGCGAGCAGGGCCACTGCTAGCTCCATAGCGGAGGCCGAGATGGCGAAGGGCCAGAAAGACGGCGGCAGCCAGACTGCCGCCATCACGATCAGGCTCAGACCGACTAGCACTGCTGTGCCAATGCGCCCTGGAGGACTCATAGCTCACCACCTGTCTCAAAGAGCAGAAAGAAAGCTCGCCTGCCTCTATGTGATCACTCTCTCTATTCTGCTTGATTGTAGCATGGCAAAAGCGACGCCTCCGTGAGGGATAGCCTTTTTGCCTTAGCCAGGAAGGGGGGGGAGAGAGAGAGAGAGAGAGACGAAGGGTCAATGCCGGCGCAGAGGCAAGCCAGTGAGCAGCCATGTGCCCGTGATGCGAGCCGGGAGGAGAGGCGCTCGCGCGCCTTCTCAGCTTGCGCCTGAGCTTGGAGGGAGAGAAGCGAGAAGGCTAGTGATGGGTCGTGCAGCGCGCACAGCGCCCAAAGAGGGTAATTGAGTGGCCTTCGATGGCAAAACCCGTCTGCTGCCCAATCGCCTTGAATTGTTCTGCTGGCAGACAGATATCGACCTCGACTACGCGATGGCATTGGGTACAGGTCAGATGATGGTGGTGACGCTCGCCGCAGATTCGGTAATGATGGCTGCCATCGGCAAATTCAATGCGATCCAGCAGGCCGGCATTGACCAGAATCTCCACCAAACGATAAACTGTGGCCCGCCCCAGGCGCGGCTCCTTCTTGCGCAGCGACTGCCAGAGATCGTCGACCGTAAAGTCAGCCCCCGCGGTTGCAAGCTCGATCAAGCGCTCTTCTACGAGACGAAGAGGCGCCGTCCGCCGTTGACGTGCCTCGTTAAATGCAGCGCGGATCTTCTCAGCTAACAAAAAGCTTCCTCCTCAACGTCTACTAGCATGTAGTGTATCACCTCCGTCGGCTTTTATCCAGTCTCCAGAGGCTCAGCTACCAGGCTGCGATAGGGGGAAGAGCGGCTCCCCTCGATGAGGAGGCACGAGTAAACGAAACGGCTGTCTCCCTTGCATTGCTCGCGTCAGCAGGCGGGCAATGCTTCCGGGCGTGCTTGCGAAGGGCTTTGCAAGCTGCTACAATGTGAGCTATTGCAGCAGATGCCTATTGGCCAGGCTTTTCATCAGCCTGACCAGAGGAGCCGAAGGAGACGGCACGAATACAGGACTGATCAAGCAGGCAGAGGAAACAGGAAGGGGATGCCAGAGCCATGCTAGAGGAGCGAGCGCTTGCTGCCCTCAGAACCCTTCTCTCGCCAGATCAAGTCTTCACCGACGCCACGGCCCTCATCGCCTATGAAGGAGACGGCGGCCTTGATCGTGGGCGACCCGACGCCGTTGTCTTCCCTCGCAGCGCTGAGGAGGTTGTGCGCCTGGTCCACTGGGCCAACGAGTACAGCGTGCCGCTGATAGCGCGTGGAGCCGGCACGGGTCTCTCGGGCGGGGCCGTGGCCGATCGCGGGGGAGTCCAGGTAGCCTTCTCGCAGATGCAAGCGATCCTGGAGGTCGACCCGCTCGGGCGCCGGGCCCTGGTGCAGCCGGCGGTGATCAATCTGGCCCTCGATGAGCAAGTCAAAGCCTACGATCTCTATTTTCCACCCGATCCCTCCAGCCAGCGCGTCTCAACCCTGGGCGGCAATGTGGCCGAAAACTCTGGTGGGCCGCACTGCTTCAAGTACGGTGTCATGACCAACTACCTGACAAGTCTGGAGGTCGTGCTTGCCGACGGGCGTCGGCAGCTCCTCGGTGGTCCGGCATGTGACTATCCGCTCAGCGATCTCTGCGGCCTGCTGTGCGGGAGCGAAGGCACGCTGGCCTTGATCACGACCATTGGGGTGCGCCTGGTGCGCCGTCCGCCCGGTGTCCAGACGCTGCTGGCAACCTTTGATTCGGTGGAGCAGGCGGGTCAGGCGGTCTCGGCGATCATCGCCGCTGGTCTGATCCCGGCCACAATGGAGATGATGGATCAGCAGATCATCCAGATGATTGAGCCGTTTGCTCATGCTGGCCTGCCGCTTGAAGCGGGTGCCGCCCTGATCGTCGAGGTTGATGGCTATCCGGCGAGCCTGGCCGGACAGATGGAGGAGATCAGCCGCCTTCTGCTGGCCTACGGTGGGCACGATCTGCGTCTCGCACGCGATGAGGAGGAGCGGGCCCGCATCTGGCTGGCCCGCAAGAGCGCCGCCGGCGCGGCTACTCGCCTGGCTCCGGCCTACTATACCGTCGACATCACGGTACCGCGCAGCCGCCTGGCAGAAATGCTGCAGCGCGTGAACGCCATCTGCCAGCGCTATGGCCTGCGCACCGGCCACGTCTTTCACGCCGGCGACGGCAATCTACACCCGATGCTCTTGATCCCCAATCCCGATGACGCCTCGCTGTTGGAGCGCGTACGCGAAGCGGGACGCGAGATTGTGCGCGCCTGCGTGGCCTTCAACGGCAGCTTGACCGGTGAGCATGGCGTAGGGATCGAGAAACGTGAGTTTATGTCGCTCATGCACTCGCCCGCCGAGCTAAGCGCAATGTGGGACGTCAAGCAGGTCTTCGACCCTCACAATCTGTTGAATCCTGGCAAGATCTTCCCGCAGCACGAGGTCCAGCCCTGGGCAGAGCACCCAGCGCCGGCAGAGGGACCAGCGGTCGCGGACCTCACGCCGCTCCTCCAGCCAGGCGAGCCGCAGGCTCCCGCCAGCGACGAAGAGGCGGCCCAGCTGCTGGCTCGATGCACAGCCTGCAACTGGCCAGTACTGCTCATGGGAGGAGAGGAGCCGGCCCAGGCCCCTTTCTCTGTGCCCGCTGGCACCGCTTTCTTGCTGAGTACGACGCGCCTGCGCGGCCTTCGCGAAGATGCTCCAGATGATCTGTTCATTACGGTCGGGGCTGGGACGCCACTGGTGGAGGTTCAAGACTGGCTGGGACGGCGTCGGCAGCAGGTGGCTTTGATCTCGCCCTGGCCGGAGGCAACCCTGGGTGGGCTGGTAGCAGCAAACGTCAATGGGCCGCGCCGCCTGCGCTACGGCTCTCTGCGCGAGCAGGTCCTCTCACTAACGGTGGCTCTGGCCGACGGGCGCCTGATCCGCACAGGGCGCCCGCTGACCAAGAATGTGGCCGGCTACGATCTGACCAAGGCCTTCATCGGCTCCTACGGAACACTGGGCCTGCTGACGAGCGTAACGCTGAAGTGCTGGCCTCGGCCTCGCTTGCGCCGCAGCTTGCTGGTGCCAGTCGAGGATCTGCGTCAGGGCCTGATCTGGGCCCGCCAGCTGCTACCGCTGACACTGGTAGCCTCAGCCCTCCTGCTCTGCCGTGGCAGCCAGCTCGCTCAGCGCTATAGCCCGCAGCTGCACGCTGCCCCCTACCTGCTCGTCTACACCGCCGAAGGACTGACCGGCGATGTAGAGAGCGAGCTGGAGGAAGTGACCTCTGCGCTGCAGCGCGCCCAGGCTCCAGCGCCAGTGACCTGCGAAGAGCTGAGCGGCGATGACCTCTGGTGCGAGCTGTTACGCGGCGAGGGCGAGAACGGTCTTAGAGCACGGGAGAGATCCACCGCTCGCGCGGCCACACCGGTGGTGGTGCGCCTCGGCTTGACCACTCGTGACTTGCCACGCTGGCTCATCGATCAGCAGCAGCTCCTGGAAGGCTGCGATCTGGTGGCCGATGTGGCAGCGGGCCTGCTCTATGTCGTGACTCCGTGGGCAGAAGCCCGGACTACGACCTTGCTGGAGCAGCTGCGGGCGGCAGTGCCGGCGGACGAGGGCTATCTGACAGTTATGGATCAGCCCCACCCCTCCTCTCCTTTCGCTTTCTTCGGCCCAGCGTCGCCATCGCTGGAGCTGATGCTCCGCCTCAAGCAGCGCTGGGACCCACAGGGGATCTTGAACCGCGGCCTTCTGCTCCCGTCTCCCAGCTAAGTCGATAGAATATCACCCGCCCAGGCGCAATTCGATGTACTTGGAACACAGGTCGTGAAAAGTAGCCAGAGGAGAAGAAGGAAGAGTTGGCGCCAACGCCGCCTTCTTTCTTCTCCTCTCACTGACGTGCGTTATGAAGGCAGATGCCGATAGTCCTTTGCTTTTTGGGACTGACTTGACAAGGCAAATATGTAACAGTATCGGCAGCGAGTTCGAAGATAGCATTGTACCATCAGAGGATGCAGATTTGGGATGGAGGATAAGACCATTGCCATAAGTAAGCAGCACTTGCGAGCCTGAAGTGAAGAGAATCGGGAGGAAACCAACCCTTATGGTGAAACCGCCATTGTCTGTCGCAGATTTAGCCGAAGCTGAGACCACCCCAGCCCACCGGCCTGTCGCACCCTGGTGGAAACAGGCCGGGCTGTATGTGCTGGCCGGGTTGCGCATTTGCCGGCGCGATATCGCTGGGATCATTACCCTGGTGGGACTCTTCTCGCTGCCCTCGCTGGCCGCAGTCGTGGTCGGCAGCTATCCAGGCACCCTGGCCTACTGGCTCGGCAGCGCGCTGCCCTGGATCACGATTACGCTGGGGAATATCTCTATGGTGCTGGCAATCGAGGCCCTGGACGCCGGCCAGCCGATTATTCCCGCCCAGATTCTCCCCGCTGCTATCCGCTGGTTTCCGCGCTACATCGTGACGAACGGCATCACAACCTTTCTGTTTTGGGGGATCTTTACCCCACTGCAGTGGCTGATCGGACAAGAGACTACTCGTCTGCATTGGCCTCCTTATGCCCCTCTAATCCTTTTGTTGATTCCCATGCTCATCTGGCACGTCCACTTGGTTTTTGCCACCTACGCTGCAATTGTCGATAATCATCCCGGCTTGCGCTCGGTGCTCATCAGCATCTCGATGACGCGACAGCGCTGGTTGATGGTGGCTACCGCGTTCGTCGGCTCAGTGCTGATCGAGGCGCCCATCGTGGGGCCGCTCTACTTACTGATTATGCACGTAGCCAATCCAGTTGTGGCTACCGGTTTTACCTGGATGCTCGTCATGTCTATGCGTCCCCTGTTCAT
>NZ_BDGT01000042.1 GCF_001748285.1 Thermogemmatispora onikobensis
GACTGATCGATCATGTAATCGATGCGCGGCGCCTGGGGCTGACTGGCTGCAGCGACCAGCTCATTGAAGACCAGAAACAGCTCAAACGGATGCTGCGAGCCGACAATCAGGTCATCATCGGCATAGCGCCGATCGTTGAAATGGAAGCCACCCAGGATCTCCTCATCAAGAAGGAAAGCCACAATATGGGCCAGGTTGGTTCCCTGGGGATGATGCCCGGTATCAACCAGGACGCGCGCCTGCGGCCCCAGCTTGCGCGCCAGGGTATAGGCCATCCCCCAATCGGCCAGATCGGTATGGTAGAAAGCCGGCTCAAAAAACTTATATTCGATCAAAAGGCGCATACCGGGCGCAAGAGCGGCGTAAATCTCGGCCAGAGTCTCCTCCAGGCGGTGCTTGCGGGCTCGCAGATCGTCCTGGCCGGGGTAGTTTGTCCCATCAGCCAGCCAGAGGCTGATTGTATCTGACTGCACCTCGCGCGCGATCTGAATGCACTCCAGGACATGCTCCACAGCGCGACGGCGCACCGCGGGATCAGGGTGGCAGAGGCTGCCAAAACGATACTCCTCATCCTGAAAGAGATTGGGATTGACCGCTCCGATGCGCACGCCTAGCTCGGCGGCATAGGCTTTGACTGCCGCCCAATCGTCTTCTTTATCCCAGGGAATATGAATGGCCACCCGCGGGCAGACCCCCGTCAGGCGATGAACCAGGGCCGCATCGGCCAGCTTTTCGCGTAAATTGCGGGCCGCCCCAGGCCAGTGGAAGACCTTAAAACGGGTTCCTGAGTCTCCGTAGCCCCAGGAAGGCGTCTCGATGGTAAAGCCTTTGATAGCTTCCAGCACATGGCGCCGCTCTGGTAATGCTTCGCTGGCGAGCTGAGCGTGGCCAGTGCCAGTGGTCGGCTGATCCTGTTCCTGCTTCAAGCGAACCTCCTTCACATCGCGACACAGCGTTAGCTCGGGGCTGGCACAGCGAGCCACGGGACGATGCCCGCGGGCACCAGGCCGCTCCGCCGGCCAGCCCGACCGGGTCCAGGTCAGATCAGAGCAGGTGGCACAGCCTGCGCAGTGCAGGCTGCGCCGCGACGCCCTCAGCAGCCTCAGAAGTTGAACTGATCGATGTTGTCCTTATTAAAGACCGTCGGCGGACCGAGCAGGACCACATTGTTGGGGCCGATAGTCTTCGTGCCGAGCTTGCCAGCATTGAAGCTCTCGCCCGGCTTCCCGGTGATTTTGCCCTCCACCAGGGCTGCTGCCGCATAGTAGGCCAGATAGCCCAAATCAGCAGGGTTCCACAGAGCAAACTCCGGGCACGTCCCATCCTTGACATACTTGCGCATCAGATTCGGTGTCCCCAGCCCGGTCAGCATGACCTTGCCGCCCTTGCCTACCGATTCGATAGCGCGCGCCGCGGCAGCCAGGCCGACCGTTGTCGGCGAAATGATCCCTTTGAGGTTGGGGTAAGCCTGCAGCAGCCCCAGGGTCTCCTGGAAACTCTTCTGGTCATCATCATTACCGTATGCAATCTTGACCAGATGCATATTCTTGTACTGGGGTTTCGTCAGCTCATCCTTCATGTACCCGATCCAGGTGTTCTGGTTGGTGGCCGTGCTGGCCGCCGAGAGGATGGCGATATCGCCGCTATAGTTGATCAGCTTTCCCAGAATCTGGACCTCGATCCGCCCGATATCCTCGGAATTGGCCTGATTCACAAAGATCTGACGCGCATCGGAAGCGACATCTGAGTCATAGCTGACCACCTTAATTCCCTGCTGCATCGCGCGCTTGAGGGCCGGCGCCAGGGCGTTAGGATCGTTGGCCGAGACCACAATAGCGCTCACATGCTGCTCCGTCAGCGTGTTAATAAACGGCACCTGTGCCGCTGCGCTATTCTCCGTCGGGCCAACCTGCTTGAACTGCCCCTTCAGCTCTGAGGCAGCCTGCTTGGCGCCGTTGGCCGCGGTATCGAAATAGGGATTGTTGATCGCCTTGGGGAGAAAGGCAACATTGAGCGAAGGGGAGCCTCCGCCCGAGCTGCCACTCCCGCTACTGCTGCTGCCACCGCAGGCAGCCAGCATCAGCAGCATTGCTACAGACAGAGCGCTGAGCAGTGTGCGCAACAGCGTCTTCACTGTTTTCCTCCTCCTTACCAACGCTCCCACAAGCGGAGCGTCCTGGTGTGGTAGTGGTGATGACAACCAACACATCTATCCCGAGACAGGGCAGAGCACCACCCCAGACGAGGGTCGAGTCAGCGCCGGGCCAGCCCGATCAGGCCAGTCGAGCTAGCGGCGCTGCCTTCCCTCGCGGGCAGCAGCCCCTGTCTCTTCAGGCGCAGCGCGCGCGCTGGGGGCCAGCCCGCCAGCAGGCCCCTCGGCAGCCGCGTGCCTGCGCGAGGCCGCCTCCTGCAAACGCCGGACCACATTAGGTCCCAGTACCGAAAGGATGAGCAAGGCGCCCACGGCAATATTCTGGATATCGCCGCTGATATCCGCCAGGCCCAGCGCATTGCGCAGCACTCCGATGATCAGGAGCGAGAGCACCACGCCGGGCAGGCTGCCGCTGCCACCGAAGATATTGACTCCACCCAGCAGGACAATCGTCACCACATCCAACTCAAAGCCGAGGGCGTTATCAGCACGCGCGTTGGAGAAACGCGCCGTGAAGACCACACCGGCCAGGGCCGCTACCAGGCCCGAGAGGACAAAGAGCAGCAACTTGATATTGTCAACGCGGATACCGGCAAAGCGAGCCGCCTCCTTGTTACTGCCAATGGCATAGATCTGCCGGCCCAGCGTACTGCGATGCAAAAGCAAGGAGAAGAGCAGCGCCAAAGCCACGAAGAGTACGAACGGCCAGGGGATCAGAGTGCCCGGGACCGTGCCAAAGCCAAAGTTCGTGAAGGCCGGCGGGAAATTGCTCACCGCCTGGTCGCCCATGACTACATAGGCCAGGCCGCGAAAGAGAGCCAATGTCCCAAGCGTGACCACCAGCGACGGCAGGCCGAGGCGCGTGACCGCCAGACCATTAACCAGGCCGCAAAGGGCCCCAATCAACAAGACCAGGGCGATGGCCAGACCCAGCGGCCAGCCGTGGCTCCAGGTATAGCCCAGCACGACGCTGGCCAGTCCGAGAATCGAGGCCACCGAGAGATCGATCTCGCCAGCGATGACGATCAGCGTCATGGTCAGGGCCATCAGGGCCTTCTCCATCATGTCGCCGATCAGCAGCGAGAAGTTGGACAGGCTTAGAAAATAGGGCGAGAGCGTACTTCCCAGCGCCAGAGACAGTACCAGCAGCACCAGCAGCAGCGCCTCCCACGAGCGCACCCAGGCCGGGAGACGAGCCAGACCACCGCCCGAGGCCGCTGCTTGCCACTCCTCTTTTGCCAGAACGGAGGCTGAGGGAGCAGCCGCTGAGGGCGCTTCGAGACCGAGCGCAGGCCGCTTCTTGCCTTCGGATGAATCGCTCATCGTTGCCTCCCACTGAGCAGGCGGCGCTGGAGCCAGCGCGTAATCAGAGCATCCAGCGTCACCGCTGCCAGAATAGCAGCGCCATCGATCGCCTGCAGCCAGAACTGCGATAGCCTCAGCAAGGTCAAAGCATTATCGATCGTCCCGAGCACGATCGCGCCCAACATCGCCCCCAGGATGGTCCCGGAGCCGCCGAAGATATTCACTCCACCGACGACGACCGCGGCGATCACCTGCAGCTCCAGGCCAGTGGCCGCCCCCGAGTCGACCGTCGCAAAGCGCGCTCCCCAGAGCACTCCCGCGAAGCCGCTCAAGAGGCCACAGAGCAGAAAGGTCAGGAAAATCAAACGCTCACTGCGCAAGCCAGCCAGGCGCGCCGCCTCGGGATTGCTCCCCAGGGCATATAGCTCGCGACCGGTGCGAGCGGCCCGTAGCAGATAGGCAAAGAGCAGCGCGATGGCCGCCGCAAAAATGATCAGGGCCGGGATGCCCAGAATATGGGTGGTGGCCAGGGAGAGGAAGCTATCTGGCACGTCGTAAGCGCTCACCTGCGTGCCGCCGGCGATATATGAGTCGAGGCCGCGGTAGAGATAGAGCGTCCCCAGGGTTGCCACAATGGCCGGCACCCGTCCCAGCGCCACAATCAGGCCGTTGATCGCCCCCAGCACGGCCCCCAGGAGGCAGCCGAGCAAGACAATCAGAATCACTGGCGTCTGCGGATGGTTCTTCAGGACGTCGGCGCAGACAAAGGCGGTCATGCCGACGGTCGAGCCAACCGAGAGGTCTACATTGCGCGTCAGGATCACCATTGTCTCGCCGACCGCGACAATAGCCAGGATGGCGATCGAGAGCAGAATCTGTTCGAAATTGCCCGGCGTCAGGAAGCGGGGCGTTTGCAGACCGACCAGGGCAATAATGACGAGGAGCACGACGATCAGGCCCAGCTCTCGCACGCGGCCCACCAGGGCTACAAGACGCTTGCCGCCAGAACGCGCGCGCCAGCGCGACTCTTCAACACGGGTCGTTGTTGTGCTCATGCCCTTACCTCGCTCATCTGCTCTGTCTGTTCTGTCCCGTTGCTGCCAGCATGACTTTCTCCTGATCGGCCTCGGCGCGACTGAACAGCCCACTGACGCGGCCCTCGTGCATGACGAGCACCCGGTCCGACATGGCCAGAATCTCTGGTAGCTCGCTGGAGATCAGGAGGATGGCCAGACCGCGCGCGGCTAATTCGGAGATGATGCGATGGACCTCGGCCTTGGCGCCAATGTCGATGCCGCGCGTTGGCTCATCAAGGATGAGGATGCGTGGCTCGGTCGCCAGCCATTTGCCCAAGACCACCTTTTGCTGATTGCCGCCCGAGAGGGCGCGCACCGGCTGAGTCAGGCGCCCCCCTCGCACGCGCAGACGCTCAGCGTAGTCGGCGGCGATCTTCAGTTCCTGGCGCGATCTGATCAGCGAGAAGCGCGCGACGCGCTGCAAAATAGAAAGGGTCATATTTCTGGCAATGGAGAAATCGAGGACGAGGCCCTGCTGATGGCGATCTTCGGGAACATAGGCGATGCCATAACGCATGGCATCACGCGGGGAGCGAATGCTGACCGGGCGCCCGTCAACCAGGATTTGGCCGCTCTCGGCCTGATCGATGCCGAAGAGTACACGCGCTACCTCGGTGCGACCCGCCCCGACCAGACCAGCCAGCCCGAGGATCTCGCCACGTCGCAGCTGGAAGCTCACGTCGCGGAAGACGCCGGCACGGGTCAAATGGCGCACCTCCAGCACCACTTCGCCGATCGCCGCCTCCTCCTTGGGGAAGAGGGCCGCCAGCTCGCGCCCTACCATGTGGCGAACGATCTCTTCAGCGGTCAGAGCCTGAGCCGAAGCTGTGATGACGCGCTGCCCGTCGCGCAAGACCGTCACGCGGCTGGCCAGACGAAAGACCTCCTCCAGGCGATGGCTGACAAAGAGAATCGCCACCTGCCGCGCCCGCAATTGTTCGACAATGGCGAAGAGGTCCTCGACCTCGCGCGGCGAGAGCGACGCCGTCGGCTCATCCATGATCAAAACACGGGCATCCTGCGATAAGGCCCGCGCAATCTCTACCAACTGCCGATCAGCTACCGAGAGACCCCGCACCGGCAGATAGACATTCAGCTCGACTCCCAGCGACTGCAGTAGCTGCTCTACTTCGTGATACATGCGGCGCCAATCAATGCGCCCCAGGCGATCGCGCGGTTGGTGGCCCATGAAAACGTTCTCGGCCACGTCCAAATCGGGGAAAAGGGTCGGTTCCTGATGAATGACAGCAATACCTGCGGCCTGGGCCTGCGCGGGACTGCGCAGCTCGACCGCCTCGCCGTTGATTTTGAGGAGACCACGATCGGGGCGGTGCACGCCTGCCAGAATCTTTACCAGCGTGCTTTTGCCGGCACCATTTTCGCCCACCAGAGCATGAACCTCGCCCGCATAGAGACTCAAGTCCACCTCTTTGAGGGCCTGAATGGCACCAAAGCGCTTGCTAACGCCGACCAGCTCGATTACGGGCACCGCCGCCTGCGGCGCGGCAACTTCCATAGTTCCCCCTGGTGAGTGTCTTTCGCTGACGATCAGTTCTACACTCTATCCGCTGATCAGTCCGACGATCAGGCAATCGGCCAGTCAGTGGGCCTGGTCATTGGCCCGCCCTGGCCGGGGTATATGGGCCGGCTGCTGATTGAAACGTTTCAATGGTGAGAGTATAATCGAGGCCAGCCCGATTGTCAAGGGGAAACGCGCCTTTGTTTGGCGGGTGCGCGGCAGAAAGATGGCCACCAGGCGGACGGCCAGGTAGATAGCCAGAGGGCAGACAATTGTGGCATACTATTTTGTGATGCAGTCAGGTCAGTCAGCAGAGGAAGAGGCTTCCGCGGCGCTCCTGACTGCCAGCAGCCCGGAGGGCGGGTCGAGGTCCTTCTTCTTTTTGGAGGCTTCGACTCGACCGGGATGACATAGCGAAGAGACCCCACCCCAGCGCGCAGGAGTTGCCTGTGCTTGAGAGGAGCGACAGCCAGATTGCCTGCGGCATCAGGGGTTTGCCTTATCATTACTATCATCTTTCTTTCTTTCTTTCTTTCCTGATGGATCTCGCTTCTGTCTACGGAGTGCGTGCATGCCAAGTATTCGTGAGGTAGCCGAGCGGGCCGGTGTCTCGCTCGGGACCGTCTCTAACGTCTTGAATCATCCCGAGCTGGTAGCAGAAGAGACAAGGCAGCGTGTGCAGCGCATCATTGACGAGCTGGGCTTTGTGCGCAATGGCTCGGCGCGCCAGCTCCGCGCCGGGCGCAGCCTCTATATCGGCCTGGTTGTGCTCGACGTGGCGAATCCCTTCTTTACCGAAGTGGCGCGCGGCGTCGAAGATGCAGCCAGCGAGGCTGGCTACGTCGTCATTCTCTGCAATTCAGACGATTCGTTCGAGCGCGAGGCCCATTATTTGCGTGTGCTGGAAGAGCAGCGCGCGCACGGGGTGCTGATCACCCCTGTGCTCGATGACCCTACCCACCTCTATCGCCTGCGCAAGCGCGGCATCTCTGTGGTCCTGCTGGACCGCCCCAGTCGGCAGCCCGATCTGTGCTCGGTGGCCGTCGACGATGTACATGGGGGCGAGCTGGCGGCAGAGCATCTGCTGGCCCAGGGACACGAGCGTATCGCCTTTGTGAACGGTCCGCAGTCGATTCGCCAATGTGCTGACCGCCTGGAGGGTGTACAGCGGGCGGTGCGTGCGGCGGGTGCTGATCCGGCCCAGGTGATCTTAGAAGTGGCACGGCCCTTCCTGAATGCCCGCGAGGGAGAGCGCGCCGTCGAGCAGATTCTGAGTGTGAGCGAGGCCGAGCGCCCAACAGCGATTTTCTGCGCTAACGATCTGCTGGCCCTGGGAGTCATGCGCGGCCTCACCAGGCGCGGCTTTGCGATCCCGCGCGACTTTGCGCTCGTCGGCTACGACGATGTTGATTTTGCCGGCATGCTCTCGACGCCACTGACCTCGGTGCGCCAGCCCAAGTATCAGCTTGGCCGCAGCGCTGCCGAACTGCTCCTGGATGAGGCCGATCATCCCTCGACCCACGAGCACCGCCAACTTACTTACCAGCCCGAGCTGATCGTGCGCGAATCTAGCAGCTACCGTCGTCCGCAGGGTTCCTATTTCACGCGCCCGCCTGTCTCTCCCACCTCCCCCTGAGCGCCTGTCTGTCTGCCTGCCGCTGCCTCTGCTTCGCCTCGTTCTCTGCTCGCTGCTTACCTCCCCTGTCTACGTTTCTCCCTCTTAACGTCGCCTGGTGGCCAGTTTCGCCAGGCGCTCGCCTGCTTGCAGTAAGGTCTCGTCGTTCTTGCAGAAGGAGAAGCGTAGATAGTTGCTCCCGATGTGGGCGTGTTCTGGACAATAGAAGGTTTCAGGAGGAATACCAGCGACGCCGATCTCGTTGATGAGATAGCGCGCGAATTCGAGCGGGGTGCCGTCGAAGACTGGCGAGAAGTCGGCCAGCACAAAGTAGGTGCCTTCGGGTACACGATAGGGGAGGCCCGCGGCATCAAGCGCTTGCAGGAGCAGCTGGCGCTTGTGCTCGTACAGCTCCTTCAGGCCGTGATAGTAGCTATCTGGCAGGCTCAGGGCGTAGGCAATGGCTTCTTGCGTGGGATGGTGCACGGCGAAGGTGATGAATTGATGGGCCCGGGCGACGCCGTCGACGAGGTCTGGATGGCCGTAGACCCAGCCGATCTTCCACCCGGTCGCACTGAAGGCTTTGCCCGAGCTGCTGACCGTCACGGTGCGCTCAAACATGCCAGGCAGGGTGGCAATGGGAATATGACGCGCCTCGTCGAAAACCAGGTGTTCGTAGACCTCGTCGGCGATCACGGTGACATCGTGTTCAATACAGAGTTCGGCGATGCAGGTTAGCTCTTCGCGTGTGAAGACGCGCCCACAGGGATTATGCGGTGTATTGAGGATGAGAGCGCGGGTCTTGCGTGTGAAGGCGGCGCGCAGCTCCGCGAGATCGAAGGTCCACCGAGGCGGATGCAACGGGACATAGACGGGCGTGGCGCCGGCCATGAGGATATTGGGTACATAGGAATCGTAGAATGGCTCGATGACAATGACCTCATCGCCAGGATCAACCAGGCCCAAGACGGCGGCAAAGATCCCTTCGGTGGCGCCCGCCGTCACGATGACGCCGCGCTCAGGGTCGATCTCCAGACCATAGAAGCGCGCCGCATGGGCAGCCACGGCGCGGCGCAGCGAGGCTGTGCCCGGCCCCGGGGCGTACTGGTTGTACTGGCCGGCCTGCAAGGCCGTCACCAGGCGGGCAATGATGTCGGGAGGAGTATCGAAATCGGGTTTCCCCTGCCCTAGATTGAGAGCGTTGTGCTGCTGCGCCAGGACGTTGATCTCCGTAAAAATAGTGGTCCCAAAGCTCGCTACACGCCGAGCAGCAGTAGCCATGCCTGTATGCTCCTCAAAAAGAGTTGATCAGTTGAGACTATTATACCTCTCTGGTATACTCCGAGTATACGCCGCCCTGGGGGAGGGAGGCGCGTGCTCTCGCTCGGAGCCTGACCTGAAGCTGCCTCGTCGGGGCAGTCTGGCGCCGGAGAGCTGGCTCTTCTGTTTGGGTCTTATCATCTCTGTCGGATCTGGCCAGTCTGGTATCTGCCAGGAAGTCAAACGGAGCAAGATGGCTGTGGTGAGAGGATTGTACACCGTTGACTTGTTGAAGGATCAGCGCCTGAGCATCATGGGCCATCCAGCGGGCGGCGCGCTGCTGGAGCAGGCCATCAAGATGCTGCGCAGCGCTGGCGTCGATGTGCTGGTTTCGCTGCTGACGGGCGAGGAAATCGAAGAGATTGGCCTGCAGCACGAGGCGCAGACCTGCCGGGAGCAGGGGGTGCGCTATTTCCATTTCCCGATTGCCGATCTGCAGGGGCCGCCGCTGGATGGCGCCATTCAGGACCTGCTGAGCGAGCTGTATGGCCTGCTGAGCGCCGGTCACCATATCGCCATCCACTGCCGTCTCGGCATCGGGCGCTCGGCTATGATCGCCGCCGCCCTGCTGGTGCGCGCCGGCTACTCGGTGCCGCTGGCCGTGGGCCTGCTGTCGTCGGCCCGTGGCTGCTTTGTGCCGCAGACGGCGACGCAGCTAGAATGGATCGAGGCCCTGGAGCGCTACTATCGCCAGCAGGGCCAGCCTTTCCTCGACGATGCCGGAGCCGAGCTGGATTGAGCTGGGCATGGGCCGCTGCCCACGGAGGGCAGCGGTCTGGCGATCCCAGTCAGGGGCCAGGGCTAGACTTCTCCGTAGACCGGCAGGCCGCCAACGATGGTGGCCTGGATGCCATTGCTGACGAGGCGCTCGGGCGGAATCTGGAAGGGATCTTCTGGCAAGACCACGGCGTCCCCGAACTTGCCGACGCTGAGCGAGCCTTTGTCATCTTCCTCAGCCCCGGCATAGGCCGCCCCAAGGGTGTAGCCATAGAGGGCCGCCCTCAGCGGCAGGACCTGCTCCGGCAGCCAGGAGGGACGCCCACTTTCGGGATCGGTGCGTTTCACGGCGGCGTAGATGATGCGCAGCGGCTCAAATAGCTCGACGGGCGCATCCGAACCAAGGGCGAGCGGGATACCACGCTCGTGCATGGTGCGGTAGATGTAGGCTTGCCGATGGCGCGCCCCCCAGTAGCGTTCGGCGATGTCCCGATCGGCCACGGCATGGTAAGGCTGCACGGAGGCAATCACGCCCAGACGGTGCATCCGCTCCAGGTCGCTGGGGTGAATGAGCTGGACATGCTCCAGACGATAGCGCAGACGCCTGCCCATGCTCCCGCCCTGCCCGGCGAGCTGATGCTGAGCCAGCTCGATGGCGTCAAGCGCCACACGGGCCGCGCGATCGCCAATAGCGTGGATGGCGATGATCAAATCTAGCTCGCTGGCCTCCCTGACCAGGGTCCGCATCTGCTCCTCGGGCGTAGCCAGAATCCCATAGTTTGAGGGGCTACCCTCGTAGCTTTCGAGCATGGCGGCGGTCTGCGAACCAAGGGTACCATCGGCGAAGATCTTGATTCCGCCAATACGCAAGAGGGCATCCTCTTCGTCCGCCTTGAGCAGACCGGCCCGCAGCTCGGGCAAAGGATGGCGCTGAAGGATCATGCGCACGCGCAGGGGTAGCCGTCCCTCTGTGCGCAGGGAGGCCAGAAGCTCATAGACTCCACGATCTTCGATGTCGTGGATGGCTGTAATGCCCGAGCGCAGGAGCGCTGCACAGGTTTCCTCTAGCAGTTGGCATGCCAGCGAGGGAGAAGGCGCAGCAATGAGCCGCGCGACCAGCTCCATCGCCGCCCCTTCTTGCAAGATGCCGGTTGGCTGGCCGCTGCCATCGCGCAGAATCGCACCGCCGGGTGGATCAGGCGTCTCGGCGCTGATACCCGCTCGTTCCAGAGCCAGCGAATTCACCCAGAGTAGATGGCCGTCCTTGCTCCAGAGGGCCACGGGATGCTCGGGCGCCGCTGCATCAAGCACCGCTCTGGTGGGAAAGGCGCGCCCCGGCCAGCGATTGCGATCCCATTGGCTGCCAACGACCCACTCACCGAGGGGCGTGCGGGCCGCGCGCTCGCGCACCAGCTGCGCCACCTCGTCGGCGCTCGTGCAGGCCGCTGCATCGATGTCATGGGACCGGTAAGCAGTGGCCTGCAGATGAATATGAGCATCGATGAAGCCCGGCAGCACGGTCTTGCCGCGCAGGTCGAACAGCTCGGCCTGCGCTCCAGCGGCCCGCCGTACCTCTTCATTGTCTCCAACCGCCACAATACGCCCGCTTTCGCGCTCGACCGCCAGGGCCTGCGCCCGGGGTCGGGCCGCGTCCATCGTATAGAGATTGCCGTTGAGATAGGCGATGCGGCTCATGCTCAGCGCCATCCTTTATAGAGTTGGGTTAGCTCATCAACACGCTCGCGCTCGCCGCGCCGTCCAGGGCGCAGGGGCGAGGTAGCGCGCAGGACCTTGTAGCGACTGTTGCCGCCGACCTCCTGCACGTCCTCAAAGCACTCCTCCAGCACCGGCTCGTACTTCAAGAAGCGATTGGCCACCAGGTAGAAACGCCCACGTCGATGGTGCAGAAGGCGAGCGCTTTCGCGAATAAAGCGCTCGCCGACGGCCTTCGTATTCACCCCCCAGACATGGAACGGGGGATTGGTCGCGATCAGACTGAAGCGCTGCCCAGTCACGGCGCTGGTAGCATCGCTGGCCAGGGCCTGGGCATTGCTCAGACCCTTTTCCTGCAGCCGCTGCTGCGCCAGAGCCACCGCCGCCAGGCTGGCATCAACCAGGGTGACGCTGCCTTTGCGGGCACGCTCGGCAATATGCAGGCCAATATAGCCGGCGCCACAACCCAGGTCGAGCGCCACATCGGTCACGTAGACCTCCAGCGAGTCTAGTAAGAGGCGCGTCCCTTCGTCCAGCTCACCGCCGGCAAAGACCTCGCGCTGCGGCCAGACCGGCGGCTCCGCCGGCAAAGGCGTCTCGGCGGTCTTCTCCGCCGCTACCACGCGCCAGCCCTTGCTGATCTCCACCGTCTCCAGATTGCCAAAGGACTCGCGCATCCGTCGCGCAATCGAGAGGATGCCCCGGTCCTTGGCACCGGTCACATAGAGACGCCCGCCAGGCTTGAGGGCGTAGCGCGCGGCCTCCAGCCCATAGTAGACCCAGGCTTTGGAGGGCTGATAAAGCAGATTCATGACCGCTACATCTATGGTATTCGGCGAAGTTTCTCGCGTATACTCATGGAAAGGAATATGTTGTAACTGGCTGCGGGCAGGGGCAGCGTACGCTTGTTCAAGGGCGCCGACGTTGTCTTCTGCCAGGATGATTCGCCCACGGCTGAGCTGACGCGCGGCCACCTGGACAAAGGGGTCCGCCGCTGAATTCAAGATCAGTAAGCGCTGCTCAGCTTGCAAAGGAACGTTGTCAGCTAAGAGTTGAGGATGGAGCATACGCATGGCCCTCTACGTTGATACTGCTTTCATAGATGATATCACGAATGTGGCCCGCACGGTACCTTTGTCCGGCGCAACCACTAACCCCACATTGCTGCTGGCCGCCCGCGAGCGCGGTCAGCAGCTTTCGCCCCGCCAGGTGCTGGAGGCGCTGCTGGAGGCCCTCAGCGGCCATGTTTTCATGCAGCCCGGCGCCAACGAGGAAGAGGAGATGTATCGCGAGGCCCTCAGCTACATCGAAATGGCCCCCGAGCGCGTTATTCCTAAAATTCCAATGAACCAGGTGGGAATGCGCGTGGCCCGCCGCCTGAGTAGCCAGGGCTATGCGCTGGCCTTTACCGCCGTCACAACCGTGCCCCAGACCTATTGCGCTCTTCAGGTGCGCGCCGACTTCGTCATCCCCTACTACAACCGCCTGGAACGCTCGGGGATCGATGCCGCCACCCGTATCGCTCAGATGGCCTCGCTCTGCCGCGCTCAGGAGCCAGCAACTACGCGCGTGCTGGTGGCAAGCATTAAGACTCCCGAGGAGGCCGCCCGCGCTCTGCTGGCCGGCGCTCACGACCTGACCGCTCCCCCCCAGGTACTGCTCGATTTGATCAGCGATCCCCTCAGCGAGGAGGCCATCCAGCGCTTCAATCGCGACTGGGAGAAGATGAACAAACTGTAATCGTTGACGCTCTACCAGCACGCGCTATCGATGAAAGAATGTTCATAGCCCAGCCCCACACGTTCATGCGATTGTCATCTGAGCGCGCTATTATGTAGGCGTAACGAGCTTCAGAGAACGGTTCCGCGGGCGCGAGGCACACGTGGGGGGGGATAGTAGAGAAACGGGACTCCTGGGGTCAGGTAACGTGGCAGGGTGGCACGTCTCTCTGGGCAGTTCTCCGTCATCTCACTACTACTACTTGCTCGACACGGATCGGCGCAACGTGGTGAGGGTGGTTACTTCGGAAGCCTGAAGGGCGCCTCCCCTTCAGGCTTTTTTTCGTCCCGCCTTCTCCCCTTCTCCTCAGCGCTCCTTCATCTCCTCCCTCTCTCACGAACGACCACGCCCGCTTATACTCCCCTGGCGACCGGCTTCGCTCTCTCACCCGCCACTCAGCCTGCCTCCGGTTCATCCATCTTCCTTCGACGCTGCCCCGCGCTGCCGCCGATCTCGCGATCCTTTACTATCGGCGCCGGCGCCAGCGATTGCGCACCTCTTCCCAACAAGCGCGCAGCTGAGCCATCCGCGCGGTCTCAGGCTCTTGCCGGCCATAGCGCGCCGGCAGATAAGCCCCTGTGAGCATCCCCAGGCGCGGATCAGCCAGAGGAGTCTTGGCTTCCAGACGCTGCCGATACTCCAGGGGCGTCTCGCTGGGCAGGCGCGGATACCCTTGCTGCCGGGCCTCCTCCAGGAGGGCCCGATAGATGGCCCGCATGCTCGCCAGGCTCTTTGTCGCTTCATGTCGTGCTCTTTGCTGCAAGCGCCAGCGCGCACTCGCCGCCTGCCGTCCGCGCAGCAGTACCTCTTGCATCCTCCTCAGCAGGGCCTGCAGCAATGCCCAGATCTGGCCCCAGAAGAGGGCTGTCGACCACAGGCTCTCATGGCGCTCCTCTAGCTCCCCTCGCTCATAGAGGCGCACCCGCCGCTGGCGCAAGCTTCTGCCGACCAGCCGAACGCAGCCAACGGCGATCAGGAGCAAGAAGAGCAGCACCAGGAGGCGGCTGGCCAGCAGCAGGCTCGCTGGCAGGTCCGCGCCTTCTTCTGGTGGTCTCAGGCCCGGCTGGCCTGGTCCTCGCGGCGGATGGATGACCAGCTCGTGACTTTGAAAATGGAGAGCCTGCAGCAGCCAGACCAGCGGCGAGAGTAGCCAGACGATGAGCTGGGCAAGGCCGCGCACAAGCCAATCATACGGGATCGCCAGAAGCGTCAGTTCGCGGTGGAGGACCTCCAAGAGGCTGGCCCCCGCCAGGACGACAACCGCCAGACTGAGGAGTGCGATGAGCAGGCCCAGGCCCAGGAAGAAGAGCAGGATGGCTTGCTCCTGTTCCTGAGCACTGCCCTCCAGGCCGAGAGGATGGAGGCGGCGCTCCGCGATGGCCTGCGCCAGCGCCTGCGCTAAGAGCGCGCCGTAGATAAAGAGCGGGACGAGCAGGAAGAAAACGAGCGTGCCCGCACTGGCCAGAGCGTGATCAGTCTCGCTACCAGGCCCAAGATGGACGAGGATCGCCAGTAAGAGCAGCAGGCCACTGCCGATGAAGGCTCGACGCACCAGCGCAGGCTCCGCCTCCTGACGCGCGCGCCTCGCCCCCCGCCAGATCAGCAGCGTGGCGCAGAGGAAAATGGCCAGACAGCGGTAGGCGGCAGGTCGTAGAGCGAGCAGGTCGCGGCCCAGCGCGAGTAGCCAGGCCGGATGGTAGAGGGGAAAGGCTCCCGCATAGTTGTTGAGCCAGCAGAGACAAAGGGTGCTGGCGATCAGCAAGCCGACAATGAGACCTCGGCCCGGCAGGGGCTCGCCAGGACGGTCGAACTCGTCGAGCGGCGGCGTGCGGCGTACAAGGCGCAGCTCAGCAAGGCGTGTGAGCCAGAGGGTAGCCGCGCCGAGCGGGAAGAGCGCCCAGAGGGGGAACAGTGGGAAGGTGCTCATGAAGAGATGCAGCTCAGCCAGTACCTGGAGCCAGGCGGCCAGAGCGCAGACCTCAAGGGCCAGGCAGAGATAGGCGACCAGACGCTCACCCGTTGTACGTACGGCTGGTAGATAGGCGGTACTCTGCGAAAGACGCCTGCGGCGCCGCCGCTCCGCGAGCGCGATGCGCGTTAATAGATCATCTGGCGGCTGGCGCTCCCCATTCAATGGATCGTTCTGGCCCACGCCTTTCCCCCTCGCAGCAGGCCGAGACGGCCTGCGCTGCGACGTGCTCTGCAACAGCGAGTCGCCTTCTGGGCGAGAGCAGCCCTCACCTCTGAAGTTTTCCCCTGCATTGTATCGCGGGGGCGGAGGAAGCTGCAAGCTGGCCCGCACTCCCTCTCACTGCGCCTGTCACTTGCTCTGACCTGAGCTGACTATGCCCCACAGCTGAGCGCCAGGCCGTTCTATAATTTCAGAGTAGCATATCAATATATCAGTGTATATCAGCGCAGGCGCCAGGCCCGGCGGTAAATCGCCAGGCCAGCGTCCGGCAGCGGTTTCAGAGCTGGTTGTCTCTCATCAGCAGGAGCGAAGAGAAGAGCGATGTCGTCATCCCAGTTCCTGTCGTCAGCATCGGCGCTGGTCGCCGCCCCTTCACGTCCTTCTCGGCGCCAGCCAGCGATCGTACGCCAGTGCAATCGCCTGGCAAAGCAGCTGGCCGTCCTGGCCACGAATCGTGTGCGCCCTCTCTGCGAGCAGGCTGTCCAGGCGGGCGAATGGGACGCGCTCGCCGAACCGACAGGGTTAGCTCTGCCTCCCGAGGAGAGCGTCGACCTCTACACACAGGGTCTCTGCTGTCTGGCTCTGACTGCGGCTCTGGCCAGATCGATCAGCAAGCGCGAGTCCGAGCAGGATCAAAACGAGCTGATCTCTGTGCTCTCCTGGCTGCCGCTCTCGCTACAGGACCCTTTCAAGCAGATGCTCCTGGCCGTTCCCCTGGCCCAGACCATCGCCGAGCTGCAGGAGCTGAGTGCAGCCGCCCTCTCCTTATCGGCAGGCGAGCAACTGGCGACGCGCGCCACGGCGCCGACGTTGCAGGCGCTACAGCAAGATCCACTCATCTACTGCTACGAGCAGTTCCTGCGTCACTACCGTCCCAGCCTGCGCAACGCCGGCAGCATCTACGCTACACCGGCGCCAGTAGTCTCCTACATGGTGCGCAGCGTCGACCTCGTGCTGAAGCAAGCCTTCGCCTTACGTCAGGGCCTGGTCGAGTTGGGCAGCTTCGAGGTCATCGATCCTGCGGTTGGTAGCGGCGCTTTCCTGCACGGCCTGATTGAGTTTCTCTATAGTCAGCTCGGCCAACGGGCCGAGCTGGAGCGCTGGTCACACTTTGTGGTCGAGCAGCTTTTGCCCAATCTGCGCGGCTATGAACTCCTGCCAGCTCCCTGGCTGGTGGCCTACCTCAGCCTTGGTCTCAAGCTGGCCGCCTGCGGCTACGACCTGCGCCAGCGGCCCGGTCAACTCAGTCTTGCCCTTGGGGACGGTCTGCTCTGGCTGGCTCGCGAACCGGCCCATACCGGCCTGCCTGTGCTCATCGGCAACCCTCCCTATGGCAACTTCGGGCGCCCCACACGCTACCCCTGGCTGCGCCTTCTGCTTCAGGATTACAAGCGCGACCTGGGCGAACGCAAGCTGAACCTGGATGATGACTTCATCAAGTTTATTCGCTGCGGCCAGTGGTACATCGAGCAAGCTGGCTGCGGTTTGCTGGCCTTCATTACGAGCCATACTTATCTTGACGGCCTGACCCACCGCCGCATGCGCGAGAGTTTGCTCGCCAGCTTTGACGAGATCTATCTGCTTGATCTGCACGGCAACAGCCAGCGAGCAACCCCAGCCGGGGACGGGGACGCAGAACCCGATGAGAACGTTTTCCCCATCCGCCAGGGCGTGGCCATCGGCCTTTTTGTCCGGCACCGGGACGCTGCCCGCTCTCGGCGGACCGCACCCAGACGGGCGACTGTCCACTACGCGGCCCTGCGTGGCAGCCGCCGCGAGAAGTACGCCCGTCTGGAGAGGATGGACCTGGCAAGCACCCCCTGGCAACGCCTGCAGCCGCAGCCCCGCCTCTACTTCTTTGTACCGCGCATTCTGACTCGCCTGGCCGAATGGGAGCGCTACCCAGCACTGCCAGAGATCTTCCCGATCTACGGCACAGGAATCAAAACCCACCTTGACGCCGTGCTCGTTGGCCCTTCCGACGAAGCCATCGCCAGCCAGATTGCCACCTATCTGGCCGAGCACGGCCAGGAAGAACAGGCCCAGGGGACGAGAGCAGCCTCCGACGAGCGACGTCGCGGCACGCCGCAGCACAAGGCCCGGCTCCTGCGCCAGCTCAGCGGGCTGCCACCTCAACAGCTCTACCGCGACTACGCTTATCGCCCCTTCGACACGCGCCGTATCGCCTATTGGCCTCCAGCCATCGAAGCCGGCGACCACCGCTTTGCCCTGATGCGCCACGCCCTCCCGCCCAATATCCTGCTGGTCACAACGCGCCAGCTGAGCCAGGGCAGCTTCCAGCACGTCTTTGTCAGCCAGACCCTCACCGATATGTGCCTGCTTTCAAGCGCAACCCGCGAATGCGCCTACGTTTTCCCCCTCTACCTGTTCGAGTTTGAGGAGGCACCGGAAGAGGCAGGCACGGGGGCACGAGCGCGAGCACGAGCGCGAGCACGAGCAGCGCGCCCCAATCTGTCCCCTGCCTTCATTGCCGCTCTCGCGAGCCGCCTCAACCTGCGCTTCGTGCCCTGGGGGAGCGGCGACCTGCTCAGCAGCTTTGGACCGGAGGCCGTGCTGGCCTACCTGTACGCCATTCTCCATGCGTCCATCTACCGCCAGCGCTACAGCGAGCAGCTCAGTAGCGACTTTCCGCGCTGTCCTCTGCCTGCGCATCGCACCAGCTTTCGCCTGCTCTATTGCATTGGCAGCCGCCTGCTCAAGCTACACCTGCAGACCAGCCTTCCCCATCCCTCGGCCTACCTTTTGCCTCCCGCCCAGGCCCAGGCCAGGCGCCTGCGGATCGAGTTCGTGCACTACACAGCGGACGGGCGGCTCTGGTTAAACGCCCAGCAGGCTCTGGAGGGCCTGCCGCCCGAGTGCTGGCGTTTCCGCATTGGGCATTACCAGATCAGCGCGCGCTGGCTACAGGAGCGCCTCGGGCAGGAGCTGACTCCCGCTGAGTATGAGCGCTACCGCCTGCTACTGGCCATCCTCACCGAGACGCAGGAGCTGATGGCCCAAAGCAGCAGCGCTCTGGAAGCATTGCTTCCCTGAAAGAAGAAGAAAGAGAAGAGATGGACGCCCGGCGCAGCCAGCCGGCAGCTCGCCCCGGCCCTTGGGGGGGCTGCTCCAGCCGGCGACCAGAGCCAGAGTGGAGCCAGACAGAAGGTCCTACTGCCTGCGCAAAAGCCCACACTGACACGTCTAAAGACAGTGGCAGAGTGCTATAATTATACGGGCATCTACCACCCAGTCCATTCAGGCAGAGTCAAAGGTACCTGCCCGCTGAGTCAGAGAGAGAGCTTGCTCAACGAGCGGGCCAGCTCGTGCGGACCGAGTGGAGAGCGCTTTTGGACGGCCTTGAGCCGGAGCTGGTGCAGCAGCGAGGCTCAGCGCAAGCTGAACCACGTCGTTCTGTTCTGCTCCGCTCTGCACCGCTGGCCAGGTCCCAGCCAGCAGCGCAGCCCCGATGCGATCGGGCATGCACGAGGTCGCCACGCCAGCGGGTCGAGAAGTGCTCGCGACCGCTCCCCAAGCGAGCGGTTTGCTCTCCGCCGAGGGCGAGGGCATGCAATTGATCCTGGTATGAAGGAGACTGTAGTTCCTGTATTCACGAGACGAGAGACGAGGGGGCTGTTGGTCATATGGCCAAAAAGATCTTGATTATGGATGACGACCCCACCATCGCCGATCTCCTGACCGAGGCGCTCGCCGATGAGGGCTACGAGACCCACATGACGACGCAGAGCCTACGCTTCTACGACGCCGTACGCGAGCACGATCCCGATCTGATCCTGCTCGATATCATGATGCCCTATCTGGACGGACGGGATGAGCTGAAGCTGATGGAGATGTGGCTGGAGAAGAAGATCCCCGTGATCATCGTGACGGCCTATCCCAATGTGGCCCACGAAGAGCAGACCTTCCGCGACGCTGGCGTCGTGGAGATTGTCTCAAAGCCCTTTAACCTGGACGAGCTGGTCGAGCTGGTGCGCAAGACCATCGGCGAGCCGTGATGGCAACGAGGACAACCAGAGCTACGAGAGCAAGAGCAGACTGAGGGCAAGAGGAGAGCAAGGCTATGGAGGCGAAAGTGCGCGTCGCACTCGACGCAATGGGGGGGGATTACGCTCCCAGCGCCACAGTGCAGGGAGCGGTGGAGGCGGCGCGTGAGTACGGCATCGGCATTCAGCTTGTGGGTCACGAGGAGCAGATTCGTGCCGAACTGGCGCGCTACGACATAGGCGGCCTCGATCTGGCAATCACCCACACTGACGAGGTCATCGCGATGGATGAGCACCCGGCCACCGCGGTGCGGCGCAAGAAAAATGCTTCGCTGGTGCTGGCCCTGGAGCTGGCACGTAGCGGCCAGGTTGTAGGAGCGGTCTCCGCCGGCAACAGCGGCGCCATGATGGCCGCCTCGCTGTTCGTTCTGAAACGCATCGCCGGCGTCGATCGACCGGCCCTGGGGACGGTCATGCCCACGCGCACCGGCACGACCCTGGTCCTTGACGTGGGAGCCAATACGGATTGTAAGCCCGAGTACCTGCAGCAGTTCGCCCTGATGGGCGCCGTCTACATGGAACGTCTCTTCCGCATCAACCGCCCACGGGTGGCCCTACTGGCCAACGGCGAAGAGGAGACCAAGGGCAACCAGCAGGTCCAGGAAGCCCACCATCTGCTCAAAGAGAGCGCCCCCCGCCTCGGATTGAACTTTATCGGCAACATCGAAGGGCGCGATATTCCAGCAGGCGCTGCCGAGGTGGTGGTCTGCGATGGCTTCGTGGGCAATGTGGTCCTCAAGCTCAGCGAGGGGCTGGCCGAGACCCTCATCGCCATGCTACGCAGCCAGATGACCAGCAATCCGGTCAATACGCTGGCGGCGGCGGTGCTCAAGCCGAGCCTGAAGCAACTCTTCAAACGCCTCGACTATGCCGAGTACGGCGGCGTCCCCCTCTTAGGCGTCAATGGCGTGGCGGTCATCGCTCATGGGCGTTCCAACGCTAAGGCCATCAAAAACGCGCTGCGGGTGGCCCGCGAAACGGCGGAGCAGGGAGTAGTGACAGCCATCGCCGAGGGCCTGGCCAGGTTGGGAACCGGCGGCGAGCAACGAGCCGAGGCCGAGGTCTAAGCAGCCGCGACCCGGCCCGGCTGGTCTGTCCTGGAGCGAGGGGTGGGAGGAGAGAGAAGCAGCGCTTGAGAGAGGTCACCCACTGCCAGCCGCTGGTCCCGGCGCTGAGGTTACACCGCGCGCAGTCTGCGCAGGTTGGTTGTAACGGCGGGCGGGGGCCTCTCCCGACACTGAGAGGGAAAGAGGAGCTAGTCCTCGCGCAGGCTACGCTTCAACTCACGCACGAAGCCGACCAGACCTTCGAGCCAGGTCATCTCAGTTGAGGGGCCGGGCTTGCCCGCCTGAGCCTGATATTTCAGCCGGGCTTCGCGTAGCGCACGCACGCGCAGCTCGGCGGCCCGGTGCACATCGTAGGAGGCGCGGCGCCGCGGGTCGCCCAGGACCTCGTAGGCCTCATTGATCAGCTTCATCCGCTGCTCGTATCTGGCCTGCATACCAGGTGCGTTCTGATTTGCATCAGGATGATAGCGGCGCACCAGGCGCAGATAAGCGCGCCTGATCTCCTCGGGCGAGGCAGTTGGTGCTACTTCCAGAATAGAATAATAGTCCTGCATCGCTGACCTCATTCACCCGTACTGCCGAAGCCGCCCCGCCCTGGCCCCAGGGCCGTCACCTCCTGCCAGCAGGCCAGAGCCACCGGAATGAAAATACCCTGAGCGATGCGCTCACCGCGCTTGATCAGAACTGGCTCATCGCGGAAGTTATAGACCTGGATCAGTATCTCGTCGCCCTCGCCGCAGTAGTCCTGATCGATGATGCCCACCCCATGAGGGATCAGCAGCCCCTTGCGTCGCGGCGTACTGCTGCGCAGGGTCACCAGGAGCAGATAGCCCGGTGGCGTGCGCACAATGACGTTGCCCGGAATGAAACCGAGATCACGGGGTGCGATCTCTGTATCCTGACGGCAGAGGAGATCAAAGCCAACCGAGCCAGCGGTGGCGTAGGTTGGCAACGGCAGGGCTGGGTCCACACGTTTGATCGCCACGTCGAGCGGTTGCAGATACTTGTTCATTTCTGCTATTCTAGAAAAGAGCTTCTGTGACGTCAAGAGAAGGTGCTGGATTTCCTTGTTGAGAGAAATGGGTGGTCAGCGTCGCCGGGCGCCGGCGGCGGCTTTCCTACCTTTGCCACTGCTATGTCGGGCCGCAGCCTGGTGTTGAGTCTCAAACTCAAGTTGCTTGGGCTGGTGCTCTTGCTCTGCCTGGCCGTCAGCACGACGGTGTATGCTGCCAGTTCAACCTATCACGCTGTACAGCATCTGCAGCAACAGCGCGCCCTGGTCAAAGCGGGGGATGTGCGCAGCATTCGCCCCTGGATGACGATTCCCTACGTAGCCCACCTCTGCCACGTACCAGCCGGGTACCTCTATCGGGCCTTGCATGTTCCAGCGACGCCCTCCGTACAACATCTGACCCTCCACGCACTGTCTCTGCGTACAAAACGCCCTGTTGACGAGTTGATTCGCACGCTGCAGCAGGCGATCGAGACCTACCGCCAGCAGCACCACGGGCCGAACAGTCCCCAGATGACAGAGCCTGCGGCATCCTCTGCACTGGCAAAGGGAGAATGGCCATGAGCGCCCTGCTTCCCTACCTGGTGAACTGGTTGCAAGAGTACGGCTATCCAGCTCTGTGGGGCCTGGTCTTTCTGGGCGCCGCCGGTATCCCACTCCCGATCACCCTGCTCTTGCTGGCCGCCGGGGCCTTCGCAGTCCTGGGAGACTATAACCTCGGCTTGCTAGCCCTGCTGGCAGTCAGCGCCGCTGTGGCCGGCGATAGCGTCGGCTACAGCCTCGGTCGCCGCTGGGGAGGCCGCCTGCTTGACTACCTGGAACACTCGCCACAACACTGGATTCCACAGCAGGCCCTCAAGCGCGCACGTCAGCTCTTCCATCGGCGCGGCGGCTGGGCCATCTTCCTCGGTCGCACCGTCTTCTCGGCTTTCGGCGTGCCGATTACGCTCCTCTCAGGGGCAGAACGCTATCCGTACCGCAAGTTTCTACTCTTCGATGCCCTCGGCGAGCTGGTGGGCGTCGGCCTGCCCCTCAGCCTCGGCTTTCTCTTCGGCGCCAGCTGGGAGGCCGTAGGCGAGATTCTGGGGATGGTCTCGCTGCTCTTGCTGACCCTGGCCCTGGCTACCTGGCTGAGCTATCGCTTGCTGCTGCTGCTGCGCCGCCTGCGGGCAACTCACGCCGAACCACAGCCCCGACCACACCCCCAGCTCGAAGAGCCAGAACGGGCCGCTTCCCCCGGGGCCGCCTCCGGCTCCTCGGGTTCCCTGCCACTTTAGCCTACCCTCAAGCGTATGTAATAATGATCGCAACGTTGAAAAAGTATACGCCTCTTACAGCTAAAGTCTTTTTTTCTTGTAGAGCATCTTTAAGTATTCAATGCTGTCACAGACTGGCACGGAAGGGAACCTTTAGGGTATAATTGGAATAGCGCTGGAATATTTCTGGGCCGTACTGTGTTCCTATCGGTAGAAGCAACGTGTCTCATCTTACATCTTTCTCCTACCCGGCGTCAGACCTGGTCTCTCTCAGGTCGAAGGCTCGCTTTCCCTGCGTGTAGGGTCAGACAGCCTCACAGCCGCTATCTTGCTGCTTAAGATAGACACTACCTTTTCATGGAGGGCGCATATGTTAGACCTGGAGCGTGCCGACACGGGAAATGCGCTTACCTTAGATGACCAGCCCACACAAGACAATCCAGATCTGGAGAAGCAACTTGATCAGTTGCTTACGAAGGATCTTGAATATATAGATTTTGATGACGACAACGACGACGACGCTGTTGTTGATGGAGAGGAGGAACCTGGCAAGGACGAAGAGCCTGAGCTGGACGAGGACCTCAGCGTTCTAGAGCCAGCAGCCCTGGAGTTAGAAGAGATGCCTGATATGCATGAAGATCTGACGCAATTGCCAGGTTCGCCTGAGCTAGAAGATACCGCCTCGCTGCTCTCTCTTCCTTCCCTGCCTGCGACTCGCGGGGGTGCAGTACGTCGCCCCGGCGGGCGCCGGCGCCGCTCCGACTATGCGGACGAGAGCACAGCGAGCGCTCTAGACACCGGCGAATCGGATGCCGTGATGGCATATCTGCGCGAGATCGGGCGTGTGCCGATGATCTCGCACGAGCGCGAAATCGAGCTGGCCAAGCGCATCGAGATGGGTGACCGCGAGGCCAAGAAGCAGTTCATTCTGGCCAATCTGCGCCTGGTTGTCAGCATCGCCAAGCGCTATGTCGGGCGTGGTCTGAGCCTGCTCGATCTGATCCAGGAGGGCAACATCGGGTTGATCCGCGCCGTACAGCGCTATGACTGGCGTCGCGGCCATCGCTTCTCGACGCATGCCACCTGGTGGATTCGCCAGGCCATCAGTCGCGCGGTGGCTGATAAAGGGCGCACGATCCGTTTGCCCGTCTATGTGAATACGGCTCTGAACCGCATCCGTCGCGAGCGTCAGCGCTTGCTGCAGGAGTTGGGCCGTGAGCCGACCGAGCAGGAGCTGGCCGAGGCGACGGGGCTGGACCCCATCCGCATGCAGGAGCTGCAGTCGGCCCCGGGCGCCCCCGTCTCCCTGGAGCTGCCCGTCGGCGAGGATGAGGAGCAGGAGCTGGGCGATGTGCTGGCTGACACTGAGTCCGCTTCACCAGAAGATATTGCGACAACTCAGACGCTGAAGGATGAGGTCCAGCGCGTGCTGGAGTCGGTGCTGACGCCGCGTGAGCGCCTGGTGCTACAGTTGCGCTTCGGCCTGGGCAATGGTCAGGCCCATCCGCTGGAGCAGGTGGGCCGCGAACTGGGGATTACGCGCGAGCGCGTACGCCAGATCGAGGCCGGCGCTCTGGCGAAGCTGCGCCAGCCGCCAGTCCTGGAGCGCCTGCGCGGCTGATCCGCTGACACAGCTGAATTTCTCTGCACACGCCGCTCATCCTCGTGCTCTGCTCGTTGTTCCCCAGGCCGGAAGGCCCTGCTCTGGTGCCTGGCGCGCAGCGCTGGCTGCCCGGCTTCTATCTACCTGCACCACGCTTGCCAGGTGCTTCTCCGGTAAGTGCGGTCAGCGGGTCGCGCTGGTCAGGCGCTTGCTCTCCAGCAGATTGATCTTCCTCCAGTAGTGGAACCGAGCCCATCTGCGCCACAGTAATGGCGAAGACCACAGAGCAGGAAAGGCTGCCCTCTGCGGAAGAGGTACCTTTCCTGCTCTGTTTTCTTGTGTATTGGCAACTGCGCTGTTTGCCTTCCCTGGTCCTCTGGCCTGGCTCGCTGGCGCTCAGGACTCCGCTCCGTAGAGCTGCAAGAAGCGCGCGACGGTGCGCATCCCTTTGAAGAATTGTTTGAGGGAGTATTTTTCGTTGGGCGAGTGGAGATTGTCATCGGGCAGGCCAAAGCCCATGAGGACAATGGGAACCTGCAGGATGTCGTTAAAGAGGGCCGCAATGGGAATGGAACCGCCTTCGCGAATGAAGATCGGCTCGCGTCCGTAGGTCTCTTTGAGGGCCGCTGAGGCAGCCCGCATGACGGGGGCATCGAGCGAGACGAGTACGCCCTCGCCAGCATGGATTTTGTGGACGGTGACCTCGACGTCGGGCGGGGCCAGCTCTTTGACACGCCGTTCGAAGAGGCGATAGACCTCTTCGGCTTTGAGTCCAAGGTCGGCTGGGATGCGCATGCTGATCTTGGCTTTGCCGCTGGCGGGAATGACGGTCTTGGGGCCTTCGCCGCTGAAGCCACCGACGAAGCCGTGAATTTCCAGAGTCGGTCTGGCCCAGATGCGCTGTAGCGGCGGATACTCTGGCTCGCCAGAGAACTGGGCCACGCCCATCTCTTCGCGCAGGGCCTCGGCCAGGTGAAGGGGATCTTCTTGCCAGAAACGCTCTTCCTGCGGCGGCGCCTGCCGCTGGCGATCGTAGAGACCGGGCATGTGGATGTGCCCATGCACGTCTTTGAGACCGGCAATGATGAGGGCCAGGGCATGGAAGGGGTTTGGAGCTATGCCTCCATAGGTGCCTGAGTGCAGGTCACGTACGGCTCCACGCGCTTCGACTTCGGTGTAGAGGATGCCGCGCAGGCCCGTGATGAGGGCCGGCAGGTCGGGCGCCGGCATATGGGTGTCGCAGATAAAGGCGGCGTCGCACTTCAAGCGCTCGGGATAGTTGCGGACGTAGTGCTCGATGGCTTCGCCTCCGGTCTCCTCTTCTCCTTCGATGAGGACGCGCACGTTGACGGGCAGCCCTCCCTCGGTGGTGATGAGGGTCTCCAGGGCTTTGAAGACGAGCATGGTCTGCCCTTTGTCATCGCAGGCCCCTCGACAGTAGAGATTCTCGCCGCGAATGGTCGGCTCGAAGGGCGGCGTCTGCCAGAGTTCGATGGGATCAACGGGCTGGACATCATAATGTCCATAGATAAGGAGAGTGGGCCGGCCCGCCGCTTTGAGCCATTCGCCATAGACCAGCGGATGGCCCTGGGTTTCGATGAGACGGACGTTGTCAAGACCAATGCTGCGCAATTGGGCGGCGGCGTACTCGGCTGCCCGGCGCACGTCAGCAGCGTACTCGGGGAGGGCACTGATGCTGGGGATTCGCAGCCACCCTTTGAGATCTTCCAGGAAACGCTGCTCATGCTCTGCTATATACGCTTCTATCTGCATCATGATAACTCTTCCTTCCTGAAGCGTCTGCAAGGGAAATCTGCCTGTTATGGTAGCAGGATCAGGCTGGCTTTGTCCAGAGCGAGCTTTCTACCAGCCAGCAATGGGAGGGTTGAGGGGGATCTGCCCTTGCCGCTTCCGGGAGCAGCGCGCAGAATAGAGAGAGAAAGAGGGTTTGGGACTGTTGTGTTTTTGGGTCAGTCAGTCAGTCCCCCTACCACCAGGTGGAACGGGCTGACTGGCTGCTAAGGAAGGAGTTGTCTCGTCTATGTGCGGGCGCTTTACGTTGATTACTGATCTGCAAACGATCGCTGAGGTCTTCGGGGTGCCGGCCACACTGGAGGCTCAGCCACGCTACAATATCGCTCCCTCGCAGGAGGTGGTGGCGATCTTGCATGAGGGAGCGCGCCAGATGGCCTGGCTGCGCTGGGGCCTGATCCCTTCCTGGGCCAGAGAGGAGGCTATCGGCAACCGGATGATTAATGCACGCGCGGAGACGCTGGCCGAGAAGCCGAGCTTTAAGCACTTGCTGCGCTCGCGCCGCTGCCTGGTGGTGGCCGACGGCTTCTATGAGTGGCAGCAGGCCAATGGCACGAAGAGGCCGATGTATGTGACGCTGCGCGATCGCTCTCCTTTCGCTTTCGCCGGCCTGTGGGATCAGTGGAGCGCCGCCGATGGCCGCGTGCTGCGTACGTGCACGATTGTGACGACAGAGCCGAATGCGCTGCTGGCGACAATTCATAATCGGATGCCGGTGATTCTTCCGCGCGAGGCCTGCGAGCGCTGGCTCGATCCGACGCTGCAGGAGGCGGAGGCGCTCTTGCCTTTGCTGCGCCCTTATCCTGCGGAGGAGATGCAGGCCCGCCCGGTCTCGCGCCTGGTCAACGATCCCCACAACGAGGGGGCGGCCTTGCTGGCTTGAGCGCCGGCGCCGCCGACGCCGCGCCTTGCCAGTTGCACACCTGGCTGTCTATAATTGTGCAGAGGAAGAGGGACCCGCTGGGCCGTCAGCTTGCCAGAGCTGCAGGCCCGATCGGGTCCTTGCCTTTGCCTGCCTTCCAGGCAGTGCTGATCAGTATGTCCTTGAGAAAGGAGCGCCTTCGATGGCTTCTGTGTCCGGTACAACCTTGGTGGATCGCGTGCTGCCGGCTCGCTCGCTGTCGCGTTCCGCCGCTCTGCTGCGCGATGGGATACTGGTGCTTGGCTTTAGTGCATTCATGGCCTTATGTGCTCGATTTTCTATTTATATTCCCTGGATTACACCAGTACCGATCACGCTGCAGACGTTGGGTGTGCTGCTGACGGGGGCGGTCCTGGGGAGCCGCCGCGGGGCTTTGGCCCTGCTAGCGTATCTGGCTGAGGGAGCGCTGGGCTTGCCGGTCTTCGCCGGAGGCGCTGGCGGGGCAGCGGTCTTGCTCGGCTATACTGGCGGCTATCTGTGGTCCTATCCGCTGGCAGCCTGGGCTACGGGCTGGCTGTGCGAGCGGGGGCTGGATCGCCGCTATCTGACCGCCGCGCTGGCGATGCTGCCCGGCTCGCTGATGATCTATGCCGTGGGTGTGCCCTGGTTGGCTCTGGTGCTGCATCTGGGGCTGGGCCAGGCCCTGCTGCTCGGGATGGTGCCCTTTTTGATCGGCGATACGCTGAAGCTCTTGCTGGCAGCGGCCTTGCTGCCCTCGGCCTGGCTGCTGCTGCGCCTGGGACCGCAGCGCGACCCAGGGGCCTCGTCCCGTTGAGAGGCAGCAAGGCCGCTCGTTCGCCAGGTCAGGTCGTGAGGCTCCGGCCAGGCCCGGAGCCTCTTTTGTTGTTGGCATTGGTCCTTGTGCTGAACATGAGGAGGAGATCGTGAGCATGCCATTGGACCCGGAGGCTTTTGATGTTGAAGGCACCTTTGAGGTTTCCGACTACCACTACTTCTACGATCCGCTGCTGACGGAGGAGCGCAGCGAGCAGGAGGTGGCCCTGATCTGGCGGCTGCTTGGGCTGCAGCCAGAGGTGCCGGTGCTCGATCTGGCCTGCGGCTATGGCCGGATCGCCAACCGGCTGGCGGCTCGTGGCTGCCGGGTGAGCGGGCTGGACCAGAGCGTGGCTTTTCTGGCTCAGGCGCGCGCCGAGGCCGGGCAGCGGGGACTGGCGGTCGACTACCGTCAGGGCGATATGCGCTCATTGCCAGCAGAGTGGACGGGCCGCTTTGCCGCGGTCTTGAGCTGGTTCACCTCTTTCGGCTACTTCAGCGACGAGGAGAATCACCAGGTGCTGGCAGAGATTGCCCGCGTGCTGCAGCCCGGCGGACGGCTGTTGCTCGATCTGCAGAATCGCGAGCGTTTGCTCCGTGAGTCCCAGCGGACAAGAGTCTTGGAGCGCGACGGGGCCTGGCAGATCGATCAGCTGCGCTACGATGTGCTCAGCGGACGCCTGCACACCCGGCGTGTGATCCTGCGCGACGGGCGCCAGCGCGAGACGCATTTCTTTGTGCGTCTGCTCACTCTGCCCGAGTTGGCGGACTGGCTGCGCCAGGCTGGTTTCAGCCGGGTGGAAGCCTATGACGAGGCAGGCGCCCCGTTCAGCCTGGAGAGTCGACGCCTGCTGACGGTGGCCACCAGGTAGAGAGGGAGGCCGCTCCCCGCTCGTCCATCAGTGGGTCGCCAGGGCCGCCCACAGGCGCGGTGCCGGCAGACCGGCCAGCTCGCGGACGGCGGCCACGGTCTCCTGGGCATTGCGCACGAAGCGCGAGGCCACTGGCAGGCGCTCTTGAAATTCTTCAACGGTCACATCGTCGAGAAAGCGCTCACCGGCGTTGTCAAGCATGATGCGTGGCAACAGGACCAGATCGCCAAGGTGCTCCTGCTCCAGGAGGGTGGCAAGGACATCCTGGCCGCAGAGCAGGCCGGCGACGGTGACCTGAGCGCCGAAAAAGCGGTTTTCGACGGCGACGACCTGCGCTTCCAGGCCCTCGATGCGGTTGAGGTCCGCCGCCAGGCGCTCGATAATGGGCCGGGCCATCGTCCCGGTGACCAGGGTCAGGCGCCGTGGCTGCGGCATGCGCGTGGGCAGGCGACGCCGCGCGCTCTCCCATTGATCGAGGAGGTAGCGCGTCATGCCCACGCCGTTTTCAATCTGGGCGTAGTCACCGTAATGAGCGGCGGGCGGAACCTCGCGGCCCGCGAGATAGTACCATTCGTCCGAGAGGTAGACAAAGGGATAGCCTTCGGGATGGCTGGCGGCAAAGCGCTGCTGATGAGCCTCCACCTGGACCATGATTTGCTCCGCCTCCTGGCGCGTATAGGGGCGCAGCGGCGGCAGGTCACCGGTCTTGAGCAGGTTGTTATATTTGGTCAGGCCCACTGGCACCACGGAGATCGATTCGACGATGGGGCGCAGAGCCGCCAGGTCCTGAATGCTGCGCTCGAGGTGCTCGCCGTCGTTGATCCCCGGACAGAGGACGAGCTGGGTGTGACAGGTGATGTGCAGCTCCCCCAGACGCCGGATCTGCTCCAGAATCTCGCCAGCCCGCGGCCCATCAACCATCTTGCGCCGCAGCTCCGGCTCGGTCGTGTGGACCGAAACATAGAGCGGACTCAGACGCTGCTCGGCCAGACGCTGCCAGTCTTGCTCTTTGAGGTTGGTCAGGGTGATGAAGTTGCCGAAGAGGAAGGAGTAGCGATAGTCGTCGTCTTTGATGTAGAGGGTGGAGCGCAGGCCATGCGGTAGCCCCGGCTGCGAGGCATAGCGCGGCGGCAAGCCTTTGATAAAGCAAAAGACGCACTTATTGGCACACTGGCGAATAAACGGCGTCGGCTCCTCGCCGAAGATCAGACCCAGGCTCTCACCTTCCAGGCGTTCGATGGTGACCTCGTGCTGCTCCTGCTGGCGCTCGAAGACGATGGTCAGAACCTCGTCGGCGCTGTAAAACTGGTAATCGACCAGGTCGCGAATAAGATGGCCGTTGATCGTGCGGATGAGATCGCCGGGCTGCAGCCCCGCTCGGTCCGCAGGACTGTCGGGCACCACCTCACGCACCCAACCATAGAGTTTTGGCATGAACGCTGCTTCCTTCCTTTATCGGCTATTGGGCTGGCAGTGGACCGGGCCACGGGGCGCGCTGCTCTGCCGAACACGCTGACGGCTCGCCCCCGGTTCGCTGGCTTTGGCCTTTCCTTCGCTGGCACTGGGAGGTATCGGCCAAGATTATACGGCTGACAGGGTCTGGACGTCAAATCATCTTCGCTCCCCTTTTGCCACCACCGGCCTACGGCAGACCCAGGCCCCATCTCTCGCTTCCTCCCCCGATCGTCCTATGGCCATCCCTCAAATTTGGCCAATTTTTGGGCCAGACCTGCCGCCCGCCGTCGCTCCCACCACATCCCCAATCTGCTCAGGAAGCTGTTTTCTGCGCCTTAGATCCTCCATTTCAGGCTCAGCAAATCTTCTACCTGCCGATATTATCAATATCGCTTGTCTGTTGACGATACATGTCAATCCGCTTATCCTCACAAAAAGAGGCAGGACTCAGAGGGGGTCTGCTGCCGCTCGCGTGACGTCTGCCGTCAGGAAAGAAGCAGGAGGAAGGGAGATGAGTGCCCCAAACGATCCGTGGTGGGTCAAGATGGGCCTGCCCGCCTTTGAAGCTGGCCCCGATGGCTATCCCCGGCCAGGCCAGGTGACCCGCTACTATCGCCAGCAGATGGTCAAAGCCTGTGGCTGGTTCTGGAGTCAGAAGGATCTCGCCCTGGCCCTGGGCCTGAGCGAGATCACCGTGCGCAAAATGGAGGCTACCGACATGGGTTTCGATTCGATCTCTCGACGCCGGGCCGTGGCTCGCTTGCTCAACATTCCCCCGGTGCTGTTCGCCCTGGCCGCCCACCCGGATGACTCCGCGCTGGTGGGTCCGCAACACGATCCCGCGACCTTTTTCATCTTGCACGGCTCGCCTCTCTTCACCGACAGCAATCTGCCCGACTGGCAGAGCGCCGGGCACTTCGTGCAAGAAGCCTGGATTCACCATCATCAGACCAGCGCTCGCCCCGATCTGGCCCGTCTGCACTGCCTGCTCAACGACCTCTACCGCCAGCTCCCTTTTACGATGGGGCCGGAGCGCACCAGCGCGCTGCAGCTCCTGACCAGCGCCCACATGCTCTACAGCACGGCGCTCCGCGATCTCCAATGCTTTGAGCCGGCCCTCCAACAGGCCACCAAGGCCCTCCATTGGGCCCACCAGAGCAACGCCTACGACGCGATGGCCGCAGTCTACTTCTGGGTCGGCCTGACCTTTTTAGATGCGAACGATCCCAAACAGGCGCTGAAGTACTTCGAAAAAAGCAAAGTGCTGCAGTCCCAGGCGCCGGCCTCCCTGAAGGCCGCGCTCTTGCTCCACTATGGCGTTGCGCGCGCCCTGACCGCGCGCAGCGAGCAAGAGCGGCGCTCGGCCCTGGCTCCCTTCGATCGCGCCGCCAGCCTCATCAGGAGCGGCCAGACCCAGGAAGATCCCTTCTTTGTCAAGGCCGACGTGGACCGCTATCACGTCGACCGCGCCCGTGCCCTGCTGTCGCTGGGGCGTCCCCGTGAGGCCCTGGCCGAGTTAGAGCAGCGCCGTCCCGCCTCTGAGTTGCGGCGCCGCAGCATCTACGCCATCATTCTGGAGGCTGAAGGCCAGTTCCAGTGCGGCGAGCTGGAGCAGGCGGCCTACCTCCTGAAGCAATGTCTCCCTCATGCTCGCGGGCTGCACTCCTTCCTCAACATGCAACGCATCCAGGCCCTCTACAAGCGTCTGAAGACCTCGCCCGCCGCTCATACCCAGGCCATCGTGGAGCTGGGGAACCAGCTCGGGACGGACTTCCCAGGGTAGAGGATCTGCGTCCGAGACAGAAGACGGGGCCGGGCGTACTCGCCGCGCCGGTCACTCGCGCTCAAGCCAGCGCTCGACGGCGCTGAATGCTCGCAGTACTCCCTCCTTGATGGCAGGGGCGACCAGGGGGAAGCTCTGGGGAGCAAAGAGCAGGTCGCGCAGGTCACTGGCGCTCAGACCGTAGAGATGGGCCACAATGGCATCGATCTCATTCTGAAGTTGCTGGCGTTCCTGGCGCCTCGCCAGTGACAGGACGGGCGCGTCTTCGCTCCCCAGTAGCTGGCCACGCAGGGCCTGAAAGGCGGGGTCAAGGCAGACAAGGCGAGCGACGCGGCGGGCGATGGCCCGGCAGTGCGGCTGATCCTCAGCGAAGTGGGGCACCGGTAGCTGGCGGACCTGAAACATGGTGAGATCGACCGTGATCTTGCGCCGGATCACGTAGTCAAGCACAAAGGAATTGAGGAGGCCGCAGAGGCAGGCCAGTTGCAGCGGCGAGAGGGCAGGCTCGTAGGCCCTGCTGAGCGGTTGGGCCGGCCCAGCGCTCAGCAGGGCCGCCAGCCGGTCCCGGTCGAGGCGCCAGGGACGGACGTAGGTCAGTGTATTGCCAAGAAAGCAGCCGGTGGGGAGAATGGTCGCGATCAGGCTGCGCTCATTGGTGCCACTGGCCACCCGCCGAAAGGCCAGGCGCGGCACCTCGCAATCGAGGCGGACATCCCTGGCGCTCAGGGGGCCGCGGCCATGAGCGGCCAGCAGAGCTGCCACGCGCTCGTGGCGCCCGCTGTCAGGCAAGAGCTGGGGCCAGCGTTCCCTGGCCAGCGCATCCAGTGTCCGCTCCAGACGAGCCAGCTCGCTGCGCAGCAGGGCCGGCAGCCCGACGGCGGGGAGGACATAATAGCGCGGCGCGGCAAAGGAGGCGCAGTACTGGTGGATGGTCTTCCCCTCGTAGAGGGGCCAGCCCTGGCCAGCACGGTTGAAGAGGGAGCGATCGCTCGTCAGATCGAACTCGCGCGCCAGCATCACCGACCAGGCGTCGGCCTCCTCTTCCGCCTGCTGCTCGCCAAGCAGCGGTCTGGCGCCATAGATGCGGCTGAGGAGATCGGCCTCGCCCTGAGTACGCAGCTCCAGCAGCGAGAGGGTTTCCGGGGCAAAGCGGGCGATCAGGGCGTAGGGCAGGCGAATGGTGAACCGCTCTTCGTCGCTCTCCAGAACAGCGGGATCACGCAGCATAAAGGCGGCCCGCACCTGGGCGGTAGGCTGGGGTCGCTCGCGCGCAAAAACCAGCAAGGCAAACTTGCAGCGGCTGTCGATAGGGAAGAGGGCGGCGCGGTTCTCAAAGCCCAGCAGCACGAGCAGGCGCCCCTCTTCCAAGAGCAAGCGGCGCAGGCCGGTGCTGCTCTGATCGGTATAGAGGCTGGCCGGCACCACGAGACCAGCGTGGCCGCCGGGACGTAGCAGGCGATAGGAGCGATCGACAAAGAGCTTATAACTGTTAAGGTCGCCACCGCTCGCTTTACCGCCACCGAGAGCAGCACGCTGAGCTGGATAGAGGCCGCTGGCCCGCACATAGCGGCTCAGCTCCACAGCCAGCTCATCGAAATCAACACCAGAGAGGCAGCGCTCGACCACCAAACGACGGTAGAGCAGCGACTCCTCGCAAGTTGCCTCCTGTGGCGCCTCCGCCGCACCAGAGGAGCAGACACAGGCTCGGGCCAGGTAGTCGCAGGCCGCCACCAAAAAGGCGCCTGTGCCCATTGCCGGATCGACGACCCTGAGCGCCAGCACCTCCTCGACGCCCCGGCAGCCTTTCACCAGCGGCTCCAGCGTCCGGCGCACCAGATAGGAGACCAGGGCGGGAGGCGTCGAGTAGCTGCCGCTGCTCTTGCGCCCGCTACCGGGAGCCAGATAGAGGTCGCCAGGGGAGATAGTACGGATAGGGCGCGCCACTGGGGAGAACCTCCGACCGTCGCAGCCCACCGAGGGGACAGTGAGCCGTGCAGGAAGAACGAAGCGCCGTCCCCGGTCCTGTACCTCGCACAGCGGCTCGCTGGCCAGGCGCGGCTCATAGGCCAGCAGATCCTCATAGAGCGCCGCCGGCGGCCAGATCCAGCCAGTCTCAGCGCTCACCTGCGCGGCGAGCGGGACAGACTTGAACAGGGCCAGGATCTGTGCCAGCGGCGCATCGGGCAGCGGCAGGGCTTCCAGATAGGGAGTAGTCGCGGGATCAAAGAGGCGGCCAGGATAGGGGGCCAGGGTCAGCCCACGCCGCCGACAGCCGGCGCGCAGGAGCGCCCATCGCTGCTGCAAACCTCTCCAGAGGCGGTAAGCAGGAGCCTCGGCCCCCGCAGTCAGTTGCTCTCGCTCACCAAACGGGTCCTCTACTCCCAGGAGGCCGGCGCGTTCGAGGGTTTCGGTCACCAAGAGGCGATAGACCAGGCGCAGCGCCTGCGCACAGAGGCCCTCCAGATCCTCCAGAGCCAGCCTGGCCAGTTGCCCATATTGAGCGCCCATTGTCGGCTCAGCCTCTCCCGCGAGCAGCCGCTGCGCCTGCCTGACCAGCGCCGTCAGCACCAGGACAATCGCCTCGCAGATACGCGCTTTCAGAGCCGCGACACCGACGGCAGCCTCCATCTCTCGCTGGTCGGTCACCGACGCCTTTTCAGGAGATCGATCCATGCTTGCAACCCATTCAGACCTCTCTCTCGCCCCTGCCAGAGCACCAGAACAAGCAAGCCTGGCCGGGAGGGAGCAGAGCAAAGCCCCTCCTTCTTCAGCAGGCCAGCGAGGCAAGGAAGAGGAGCCTCGTGCCAGTCCAGGGGCCAGTGTCAATGGCTGCTTCGCGCACCACAGCATTGGCTCTTGTCAACAGCTGCAGAAACGGGCATGCTAAGACCAGCCAGCAGACCCCAAGCGAGCGAAAGCGAAAGGAGTCACCAGCGTGGAGCAATCCCCTGGACAGCAAGAGCTACATCAGATCCGTCGGCGTGATCGGGCTGTCAACGACGAAGGTTGGATACGCAACTTTCTTCACCGTGCCCCTGTAGGAGTACTGGCCACCATTGAGAGCGAGCAGCCCTTTCTCAACAGCAACCTCTTCGTCTACGACGAAGCCGCGCACGCCATCTATCTGCACACCGCCCCCAGCGGGCGGACACGCCGCAACATCGAAGGCAGCGAGCGCGTCTGCTTCACTGTCTACGAAATGGGGAGACTCCTGCCCGCCAAAACCGCCCTGGGCTTCAGCGTCGAATACGCCAGCGTCGTGGTCTTTGGGCAAGGGGCCATCATCCAGGACCGGGAGCGGGCCAGAGCAGCGCTCCACCTCCTGCTCAAAAAGTACGCTCCGCACCTGGAGCCGGGACGCGACTACCGGGCCGTCACCGATCAAGAGCTGCAGCGTACCAGCGTTTACGAGATCCGCATCACCGCCTGGAGCGGCAAAAAGAAAGAAGCAGCGCCGGACTTCGCCGGAGCCTACCGCTATGGAGACGAGCAGCAGACTCAACGGCAATCCTGACGCTGCATCAGCTCAATTGGCAACCAGGCACATTGCCGCTTCTCTGCCAGCGCTCTCACACATGAATATCCCAGAAGAGCTGGCCACTCTGCATAATATCCGTGAAGGAGAGGACAAAGTCGTGCTGACTCTGTGGAACCTCATAGGGCAGGGTACCGCGAATCTTCTGCTGCGGCTCCACTTTGCCGCTCGGCGGCGGACTGGCAAAATCCACAAAAGCCATCTCAATCTCGCGCCCCTCGGTATCGCGCAGCGTGAAATTGAAGCTTGACGCCACCTCCTGCTCACTATTTGAGATATTGACCAGCGTCACGTCAAGCAGCAGGTACTGATCACCAGCCTTGGGCTGATCGAAGCCCTGACCCGGCGAGGTCTGGACCGAGTTCACGGTGATCCGCCAGATACTATTAAAAGTGACCGTCTCACCCACCTTATGATGGACGCTGCTGCTGCTACTACTACTACTCGTTGTGGAAGACGAGGACGAAGAGGCCGACGTGGGTGTCGGAGAAGACCCCGTCGTCGTGCCACCGCTATTGGCAGCAGCAGCAGCGGTCGCGGTCGCATCAGTGCTACTGAGCGCCGTCGATGTCGTCGATGGAGTAGAACGATTAGCGGTGCTGGTCGTCTTGGGAGCAACAGTCAGCGTACCGATGACGTCGCCCAGCCCCAAACCCGCCAGAAAGACCACAACGAGGGCAATAATCCAGAGCCAGGTCAGGCCACGGCGCGGAGCCTGCGGCGTCGAAGGAGGGACTGGAACCAGTGCCCCCCCCGTCGTCGGAACTGTTGGCCAGAACGTTTGCCCCGGCCCAGGCGGCGGCGGCGGCGTGAGCGGCGAGGCTGGCACGATATTAGAGGAGCTGACTGTCGCAGCATACGGATCTGGCCGCGCCCACTGCTCATAACCAGGCAGCGAGGGCGAGCCTCCAGGAGGAGACGTCTGGCCCATCGACGGTGGCGGCACAGAGCCACCCCCAGGCGGCGTCTGATCAGGAGGAGGGGAAGGATACGACTGCATACACGATCCTTTCTACAGCCTTTGACCCTCTGTAACCGAATAGAGAGGCTTAATCACCCTGCTCCGGCGAGACACCTTTCCTAACTAGGATCTGAAAAGATGACTGAGGCCACTCTTTCCAGGAGAAAAGTGTCACACCCGTCTCATCTGTATTCTAGCATAGATCGCTCTCTATGAATACTCATTTGCCTGCTCAACCGAGGCTTTCGAACAAAAGTCAGGCTATTCGGCCCAGGCCAGAAGGCAGGAGACCTTGACCGTGGCCCACCGTCAGGGATATGCTACCTACAGAGAGACAGCCAAGAACCAGAGCGAGAGCGAACAGACACAGCAAGGCCGCTCATTCACTCATCCGGCAGAGGCTCTTACGGAGGGTCTCAGCCGGGCAGCCAGTCAGCCAGGTCAGACAGAAGGAAGAACCCATGTCAAGCAAGCAGCCTCTGCGCCTCATCCTTGACACCGATCCAGGCATCGACGATGCCCTGGCCCTCCTGCTGGCCCTGGCCTCGTCCGAGGTCAGTCTGGAGGGTGTCACCACCGTCAGCGGCAACGTTCCGCTGGAGGACACCACGCGCAACGCGCTGGCCTTATTGGCCCTTGCCGGGCGCGAAGACATTCCTGTTGCAGCGGGAGCGGCGCGTCCCCTGGTGCGCGAGCCATTTCACGCCGCCGAGGTCCACGGTCAACATGGTCTGGGGCGGGCCGAGCTGGCGGAGCCGACCGCAGGCCCTGTTGAGCAACCAGCCGCCACCTTTCTCAGCGAGCGCATCAAGGCAGCCCCGCGCGCCATCACCCTGGTTGCCGTAGGGCCGTTGACCAACCTGGCTCTGGCCGTCAGACTGGACCCAGAGATTGCCCATCAGGTGCGCGAAGTTATCATCATGGGCGGCGCCCTGCGCGTCCCTGGCAACGTTACCCCAGCCGCCGAGTTCAACATCTACGCTGACCCCGAGGCCGCCCACATCGTCTTTCATGCCGGCTGGCCGTTGCGCCTCGTCAGCCTCGACACCACCCAGCAGGTTGGGCTTACTCATGCGCAGTTCGCCCCTCTCTGCCGGCCCGAGAGCCACATCGGGCGCTGCATCGCAGCCATGCTCACTCACTACTTTGAGGACTTCGCCCCGCGCGCCGGCTACGAGCGCTTCCACCTGCACGACCCGCTGGCGCTGGCCGCCGCCTTCCAGCCCGAGCTGTTTCGCTGGGAGCCAGTCTACGTCGACGTCGAGCTGAGCGGCCATCAAACCTCGGGGGCCACCGTGGCCTGGTTCCGTCGCCGTTCCGAGACCCCGCCGGCCAACGTCCTGGCAGCCACGGCAGTCGACGTCACAGGCTTCACCACCCTCTTCGTGGAACGGCTGGCGCGCCTGCTCTGAATGGTTCAGAACCAGCCCAGCTAGCTCCCCGCCTGTGCCTGTCGCCGCCCTCGCGGCCATGAATGAGCGACAGCCCGCGCTCTGACCCATTCTGCGCCTGGACCGCAATCAGGCCGGGCCGGCAACCACACTTGCTGACCTCGACCCGTGTTCAGGCCCGGCACCATCAGGACCAGGAAGGACGGAAGATCAACCAGTGGAGCATGTTCAGCAGCAGTCATCACCGAGGAAAGAAAGAATGACCAGCTCGCGCAGGCTCAATGAGCTGGCAAGCGCCCTGCGGGCCCAGGTACGTGGCGACGTGCGCTTTGACGCCGGCAGCCGCGCCATGTACTCGACCGACGCCTCCAACTACCGCCAGGTGCCACTAGGCGTCGTCCTGCCACGCGATGCAGACGACGTCTGCGCCGCCATCGCCGTCTGCCGCGCCTACGATGTCCCCATCCTGGCGCGCGGCGGCGGCACCAGCACCGCTGGCCAGACCTGCAACGTTGCCGTCGTGCTCGACCTCTCGCGCCACATGCAGCATATTCTCAGCCTCGACCCCAGACAGCGCCTGGCGCGTGTTGAGCCGGGGGTAGTACTGGACGACCTGCGCCGGGCCGCCGAGCAACACCACCTGACCTTTGCCCCCGACCCTTCTACGCACAATCGCTGCACCCTGGGCGGCATGATCGGCAACAACTCCTGCGGCACCCATTCGCTTATGGGTGGCAAAACGGTCGACAACATCGAAGAGCTGGAAATCCTGACCTACGACGGCCTACGCCTGCGCGTAGGTGCCACCAGCGAAGAAGAGCTGGCCCAGATCATCGCCGCCGGAGGACGCCGTGGCGAGATATATGCCCGCCTCAAAGCCCTGCGCGACCGCTACGCTGACCTCATTCGCCAGCGCTACCCGGCCATCCCGCGCCGCGTCTCCGGCTACAACCTCGACCAATTGCTCCCGGAGAATGGCTTTCATGTCGCCCGGGCCCTCGTCGGCAGTGAAAGCACCTGCGTCACCGTACTGGAGGCCACCGTACGCCTTGTGCCCAGTCCCCCGGAGCGAGTCCTGCTCGTCCTTGGCTATCCCGATTTCTTCCGCGCCTGCGACGAAGTGCCCGCCCTGCTTGAATTTCGGCCCATCGCCCTCGAAGGTCTCGACAAGGGCCTTGTCTCCGACAGCCGCCGCAAGGGTCTCAATCTCGAACACCTGCACCTGCTGCCCGAAGGAGGCGGCTGGCTGCTGCTTGAATTTGGCGGACAGACCCGCGCTGAGGCCGAAGAGCAGGCCCGCGCCCTGATGGCTCAGCTGCAGCGAAGGAGCAACCCGCCGCAGATGCGCCTCTGCCGCAGCCAGGACGAAGCGCGGGCCTTGTGGGAAGTGCGCGAATCGGCCCTTGGCGCCTCCACCTTCGTTCCGGGCCAACCGCTCAAATGGGAAGGCTGGGAAGATTCCGCTGTTCACCCGAGCCGTCTCGGCCCCTATCTGCGCGAGCTGCGCGCCCTCCTCGACCGCTACGGCTACCAGGCCAACTTCTATGGCCACTGCGGCGAAGGCTGCGTCCACATGCGCGCCAGCTTCGACCTGGAGAGCCAGGAAGGCATTCGCCAGTTTCGCGCCTTCATGGAAGAGGCCGCCGATCTCGTCGTGCGCTACGGCGGCTCGCTCTCCGGGGAGCACGGCGACGGGCAGGCCCGGGCCGAATTGCTGCCCAAAATGTTTGGGCCAGAACTACTAGAGGCTTTCCGCGAGTTCAAGGCCATTTGGGACCCCGCCGGACGCATGAACCCGGGCAAGGTCGTCAACCCCTACCGACTTGACCAGGACCTGCGTCACGCGCTGCCACTGCCACGTCCCGCCGCCACCTACTTTCGCTTCCCCGCCGATCATGGAGACTTCGCCCATGCCGTCATGCGCTGCGTCGGCGTCGGCAAATGTCGCCGCACCGACGGCGGCCTGATGTGCCCGAGCTACATGGTCACGCGCGAAGAAGCCCACTCCACCCGCGGACGCGCCCGCCTGCTCTTCGAGATGCTCTATGGAGACCCCTTGTACGGTGGCTGGCGCTCCGAGGAGGTGCGCCAGGCCCTCGACCTCTGCCTGGCCTGCAAGGGTTGCAAAAGCGAATGTCCCGTCAACGTAGACCTGGCCACCTACAAGGCCGAATTCCTGGCCCACTATTACACAGGCCGTCTGCGACCGCCCAGCGCCTATCTCTTCGGCCTTATTCACCGCTGGGCCGCCCTGGGGGCACGCGCCCCAGAACTGGTGAATCTCTTGACCCAGGCGCCGCTGCTGAGCCAGCTACTCAAGCGGGCAAGCGGCATTGCTCCTGAGCGTCGCCTGCCGCGCCTGGCCCCGCTC
>NZ_BDGT01000043.1 GCF_001748285.1 Thermogemmatispora onikobensis
ATAATAAGAGATAAACCGTTTTTCGATGAATGGGCCAGCCACGCAGCAGCGACCAGAAAAGATCAAGCCCTACCTGAGTTGCAATGATCAGCGCGCTAAATTCAAACCAGGGAAAAATAGCAGCCAGAGGTGAGTCGTGCCAGTAGAGATGCAGTACTCTGCCGTAGACAAAGAGATTCTCGAAGATGACGCAGCCGCCCACAAAGCCCCCTGTCAGGGCGCTCCCCAGAGCGATGCAGAGGATCAGGAGCAGATTGCTGCCCAAGATAAACCAGAGGGAGAACTGCCCGCTAGGGGCGCTGGCGGTCGGCCAGTCTTCGATAGGCCACTGGACTCCGAGGATCAGCGCGCTGAGGGCGATCGCTGCTAGCAAGGCATACTCTAACAGATAGCGCCTGGGGAAGGCTGCTCTCGTCACCATGATGCCGCGCCCTCCAGCGAATAACAGCGCTGGAGATAGAGACGGGCAGCCTCCAGGGCTCCCGGCCCCAGATGAGCGACGGCCCACTGGTCGGCCTCTTTTTCCCAGCGCCGCAGACAGAGCAGCTTGCCCAGCAACGGCGCCATGACCAGCATGCTCCAGAGGAGCAGACAGAGCGCGGCAACCGGGCCGCTCAGTTCGTCGAGGAACTGCGGGAGGCACACAGCAGCCAGAAGGCCCACCAGCACCGCCCCTAGCTGGCAGTCCCATAGACTACGCAACCGAGTCGTGTGACCACGAGCAATATGACCCTGCTCATGGAGCAGCAGCACCTGCAGCACCTGGACCGGTACTTGCAGCCAGGCGTCCAGGTAGATCTCTTGTTGCCCCGACCAGGTTCGACGTGAGAAAGCAGGGGCATCTTTTTGGGGCAGATAAGAGGTGAAGAGCTTGACCGCCGGCTCCGGCAGTAAGGCCACGCCTTCGGGCAGCTCCTTTAATTCTTCACGTAGATAGCGCTGAAAGGCTATCCTGCGGAGCAGTATCCATATGAGGGCGGGAGCTGTGCACACCGCTATCAGGAGTTTGAAATCTGTGAGAACGAGACCACAGGCGGGCAGCAGCGCCAGCAGGACCACGCCGATGGCCTGGGCGGATTCTCTCCATGTTAGTGGCTGCTCCGGGGAAAAACGCAGAGCGTAGCCCCTGGCTTCGGCTACCAGCGAGAGGCGCCAACGGAGAGTCATGGCCTCTCCCGTCAGGGCTGGCATATCCAACCGCAGGAGCCAGGCCACCCAGCATGGCAACGGACGCGACCAATGCGGCCCCGGCTCCCTCCCTGGCCAGGGCTTCTCCTTTCCAGCAGGTAGCCGCCCGCCTCTCTCCCAAAGTACAATAAGACAGAGGGCCAGCACCGGCAGCGGGCGCAGGTAGACAGGCACCCATATCAGCGGGTAGATTACTACCGACGCCGCATGGAAAGCTGCCAGGAGATCGATGCCCTGCAGTTTTCTCAGGTTTGTCACGAGTGGGCTCCTCCGCCAGTGATTGAGATGCGGAAGGAAAGGGCCTTCCGGCTTTCCTTTGTGATACGATCTCAGGCTGGAATAGCCATTCACTGAATCTCTCTGAAGGCCGCTTTCTCCTCAGAGAGAATGACCTCGATGCGCTTACTGCAAACGGCAATGGCTTGCGATCTCAGCTCAGCCTTATTTGAAATAGTTACAACATTTCCCTGGCTGGGATTTTCCCGCCAAAGGAGAACGATGCAGGAGCCGGTCGCATCGCTCTCCTCGCCGCTGTGGGAAAGAGATCAATCGCCAGCGTGCCGCTTAGCCGAGAAAAGCGACGCCCGCGATCGCTATGATGATGCCTCCCCAGCCAGTGGCGCTCATGGTTGCCAGAATAGTGCCTATCGCACCAATCCCATCATAAGCAACCCAGGTAATAATCCAGCGGACCCCTTCAATGATCCAGGGCAGCCCCCGGATATAGCCCGGTAGAGCGCTGAGCAGCATCCCAATCGCCTGGGCAATCCCAAGGCGATGGGTTGCTACCATGTAAAGCAACCAGTGTAGGTGACCACCTGCACCCTGCAGGGGCAGCAGGCTCACGAGTGCCGCCCCCCCACACAGAGCAGCAACGAGCAGGAGCCAGTTCCACTCTTCTTTGACGGTACGCGGCACAGCTCTAATGGAATTCACTCTGAACCTCCTTGGGCTGTCCTTTGACTGCTTAAGATATTGGCACCGAGGTGCCCGATTCAAGGGTAATCTCTTGAGTTGCTTTCTTCAATCGTTCTTTGAATGATTTTATCACAATCATCCTCCAATAATCTCATATCCACAAAGCAAGGTCCTACTATTAGTACACCACAAAATAAAACAAATCAAAGTATCATCTATTCTTTCTCTGAACTCCTATCCTTAAGGATAGATACCATATTCCCTGGCTATTCTACACGTCATTTCCCCCTTCGGAGGATTGACAAGCCACTAGCATCACTCATAAAATAGAGAATGGATAAACAAATGCAGTATATTTTTCAGGATCAAGATGAGAGTTATCATTATAGATCCTAATATTTCGAACTGTCAAAAGATTACCAGCATCTTAGGAGAAGAGCATCATATCACGATCTCTAGCGCCAACGACTCTCTCTCTCTTCTTCAAGAGCAGAGCCTGCAGAGGCCGCCCCCTGATCTCTGGATTATCAATCAGGAGATCCTGCCAAAGCTGGCAGCGCCACCCCGAGGTCAGTACATCGTGCTGGCCAGCGACGTTCGTTTTGACCAGCTCCACTGGGCCTACGAACAAGGCGCTCTCGGCTATCTGCTTGCTAGCGCCCCAGCTCCTCTTTGGCGCAGTGCCATCCAGCTCCCCCCTGGCCATTTTCTCATCGACCCCTCAGTTGTTCCTCTGCTCTTCAGCGACGTCTTCCCCTCGCACAGACTCCACGCGGGACTCAGTCAGCTCACAGCTCGCGAGCGCGAGATCCTTTCTCTGCTCGCGGCGGGTGGCTCCAATAAGGAGATCGCGGCGCAGCTCGGCATCTCCCAGACGACTGTTAAAACGCATATCGCCCATATCTATCGCAAGCTTGATATTCGAGGAAGAGCTTCCAAATGTTCACGTTATCCTCTTGAGAAGGTCACAGCAGTCGACAATAGCAGCGATGAATGCGGCGGCTTGCTGGCAATTTAGTCAAGGACCGCTCGCTGTGTAGTCAATCCCTAAAGGAGGCAATCGCTATGATTCTCTGGGTCGGTATCGTGCTGATCGCCATTGGGCTGCTGATCGGGTTGATTCTGGTCAGCATCGGGCGGCGATCCATTCCCATGCGCTCCCCCGAGGAGCAGGCCCGCTTGCGCGAGCAACTGATCGCCTCCGGTCTCTCGCCTCGTGTGGCCGAATATATCGCTCAGGGGAAACGCCTCGAAGCCATCAAAGCCTATCGGGATGAGACGGGCCAGAGCCTCAAGGAGGCCGTCCGCTTTATTGACCCGCTGCTCCAGTAAGAGGGTAAGCCAGCGCTCGCCAGGAGGCCAGACGAGGGACTGACCGGCCTTCGAGAGAGGGTGGCAGCCAGGGAGGCCACCAGGTCAGGGTCAGTGCCAGAACGTTATAGTTGTGCCCTTCGCCAACTGTCCTGACGGATCAGAGCCGCCAACCTGTCAGATGGGAACGCCCAGGCAGACCTTGCCATATGGCAGAGAGGCCAGGGCCAGGCCGCTATCAGCGACGAGCAAAGCCAGACCAGCACCTGCTTCTTCTCCAGAGCAGGCCACGTAACTTGCAGAGAACGTCGACGTAGATATATAGTGAAGAGCAAACAGCCCAGCGCAGCCCAGACAGCGTGCCCTACCAGGCGCGCTTAGCAGGTCTGCGCGTTTTAGCGGTTCAGCCAGTCTGGTCCAGGCGAAAGGAAGCATGGTGGCTCGTTGTCTCAATCCGCGCGGAGGACACGACAATCCCGATAATGCTGTTTCGTGCCGTCGCTGCGAGTTTCTCATGGAGGGAGCGCACGTCGGCAACTACCAGATTACGGCCTTCATTGGCTCGGGCAGCTACGGCCATGTCTACCAGGTGCGCGAGTCGGAGCCGCTCAGCCGGACGCTGGCGCTCAAGGTTCTGCGCTTTGACCAGCTCAACGACAAGGCTCTTGGCAGCTTCTTTGATGAAGCGCGGCGCATCGCGACCCTGCAACATCCCAACATTCTCCCCGTCTATAGCTTCGGTCAGCTGGAAGATGAGCGCCCCTATCTGGTGATGGAATATGCACCCCAGACCATCTACGATCTCTTCCGCAAGGCCGATGGCAGCCGGCGCCCAGCCTTTGCCGAGGAACTGCTCCCCTATGTTGAGCAGGCCGCTCAGGCGCTCTATTACGTGCACCAGAACGGCCTGATTCACCAGGATGTCAAGCCAGGGAACCTGCTCATTGGACGCAACGGGCAACTCCTGCTCTCGGATTTCGGCACCACCTTCTATCTGGGCATGCAAACCCATGCCTCGCTCGGCGAGGTGACGGGCACCGCCGCCTATATGGCCCCTGAGCAGTGGCAGGGCAACCCGCGCCGCGAGAGCGACCAGTACGCCCTGGCCATCTGCTGCTACGAGCTGCTGACGGGGCGTCTGCCTTTTACCTTCAACCGCCTGGAAGAGATGTGGCGCGCCCACCTGCACGAGCCGCCGCCTCCGCCCCAGCAGTGGAATCCGCGCCTGCCCGCCGAGGTCGCCGCTGTTCTCCTGCGGGCCCTCTCCAAAGACTATCGCCAGCGCTATCACGATACGCAGCAATTTGCCAGCGCCTACGCCGAAGCCGTGGCGATGGCCTTACAGCGCTATGTCTGCGAGCGCTGCGGCTTCCAAAACCGCAGCGGTGCCCAGCGCTGTAGCAACTGCGGCGCCGATTACGACGATCGCACCTGTCCGTACTGCCAGGCCCCGGTACGCTTCGGCCAGCGTTGCTGCTCGGCCTGTGGGCGTCTGACTATCCCGCCGACACTTGTCCGCCACAGCCCTTTACTTGGCATCAGCATCCGCCAGGGACGCTACGACATCAAGCGCGTCCTCAAAAGCCGCGAGGAGACGCGCGTCACCACGATGGTCGCCAGCGATCACCAGGCCAATGGAGCAGAGGTAGTGCTCAAGCGCTGGGAATGCACCGACTTCCCTCTGGCGCGGCGCGCCCAGGAGCTGGCCTACTACGACCACGCCAGCGAGGCCCTGGCTCGTCTGCGCCATCCGCTGGTCCCCCAGGTACGCGAGCGCTTCGCCGAGGGCCGCCACTACTACGTGGTCCTGACCTACATCGACGGCGAGAGCCTGGAGGAGCGCCTGCAAAAGCTGCTGCGCCCTTTGCCCGAGCGCGAGGTGGTGGTCTGGTTCTACAGCGTGCTCAATATTCTGGCCGCCCTGGAGCAACAGCAGCCGCCTCTCTATCACTTTGATATCTCGCCCGCGAACATCTTGATCGAGCGCCAGCGCGGGCGGGCCATGCTCACCGGCTTCCAGATCCCACCGCCACCGCTCGACAGCCCGCCCGGTAGCCGCAGCCAGCACCGCACGACGCGCAAGCTGGCGCTCTCTCCCTACCTGCCGATCAAGGATCGGCGCTATGACCGGCGGACCTGCATCTACATGCTGGCGGCAACCATCCACCATGTCCTTACCAACCAGGCGCCGCCACACTACCCGGTCTACCCACCGGTGCGCCAGCTCAATCCCGCCATCTCCCCGGCGCTAGAGGCGATTCTGGCACGGGCCTTGCAGGAGGAGCCTGCCGCCCGCTACCAGACCTATCAGGAGATACAGCGTGCGCTGAAGCCTCTCCTCCCCTAGCCAGGACACGAACAGAACCGGCCCCCAACTCATGCAGACAGCACCACACCGAGGCTGCCCCACAGCGGGCGCCGACCGGGCAGCCGCAGCTAGTAGGCTACGGTGAAACGCTGACGCACGAAACGAGGCTGCTCCACCTCGTCGAGCAGGGCCACCGCGTAATCCTCAATCGAAATGCGGCTCTCACCTTTCTCATCGGTTACAAGCTGCTCGGTTCCCACACGATAGCGCCCCGTGCGCTGGCCCGGCTCAATGAAGGCCGCCGGACTGAAGTAGGTCCAGTCGAGATCAGCCCCCTGCCGGCGATAGACCTCCAGGGCCTCCGCCGCAGCCGCAGCAATGGGACGCCATCCGGCGGGGAAGCCAGGAGTGTCCATCAGGCGAACACCAGGCGCCACTTCCAGGCTGCCCGCGCCGCCAACTACCACCAGGCGCTTGACGCCAGCCCGCTTCAGTCCTTCGATGAGGGCCTCAGCCGCCTGCACCACCATAGCCGGGTCCTCCTCTGTATCGCGCGCCGGCCCCACAGCACTGATCACCACGTCGGAGCCACTGACCAGCCGCGCAACATCAGCAGGGTCAAGAACATTGCCCGCCTCAAGGCTGAACCGCGGATGACTCAGCGCGAGACGCTCGGGACGCCGCGCCACCCCCTTCACTTCATGGCCGCGGTTAAGGGCCTCTTGAATGAGACGCTGACCAATGCTGCCAGTCGCCCCAAAGATTACGATTTTCATGACAGGTCACTCCTTTCAGTTCCTGAAGACCCTGGCTGGGGCCAGTCCCACACAGGGCTTCAGGGCATTCTACTCTGGCTCAGCCAATCTGTAACTGTGATAGTTCGCAATGTCAGCAAAAAAAGACTCCACTAGGCTGGCGACGACAATCCCCCTTCCTGAGCTGTCTCCAGCACCTGAGCGATTGTCTGGCGCGCCAGCACCTGCTTGAAAGCCGCCTCTGCCTCGCCGAAGTAGCACAACAGAGCACGCTGGATGTTACGACCGATCAGGCAGTTGGGATTTGGCAGGCGGTGGTGGAGGGCCAGGAGAGGACCAGCCCCGACGGCCTCATAGACATCGAGCAAGCTGATGCTGGCGGCATCGCGCCGCAAGCGCCAGCCGCCACCAACTCCCGGCTGCGAGGCCACCAATCCGGCCCGACTGAGCAGGCCCAGAATGCGGCGAATAAAGACCGGGTTCGTATTGACGCTACCGGCAATATGCTCAGAAGTCAGGGGATCTTCCTCTCCTTGCTGAGCGAGCAAAGTCAGAATATGAATTGCAACGGCCAGACGTGTATCTCGCGTAGTCGCCATTCCTTCCGTGGAAGTCTATCCGTAACCAGTATAGTTTCGAATCAGGGGCCCTGTCAAGGCCAGATGGGAGAACAAGGAGGCGGGCCAGGCAGACCGATGTCCGTCACCTCCCCAAAAAGCAAAGGGAGCAATCTGGTGGCGATTGCTCCCGGCGGAACAACAGAGTGGACTCTCCTTGCGGCGCGTAGCAGACTGGCGAGCGCCCGAGCGTCCTTCTAAGCCTACTGGTGGCTTACCTGAGCCTGCTCGCGCTGCTCGATCGGCACATAGGGGACATCTTTGGGACCGATATACTCGCCGCGCGGGCGGATCAGGCGGTTGTTGGCGTACTGTTCCATGACGTGGGCTGTCCAGCCCACCACACGGCTGCAGGCGAAGACGGGCGTGTCCAGATCGACAGGAATACCCAGCAAGTAGTAGACCGTGGCCGAGTAGAAATCGACGTTGGCATGCAGGCCCTTCTGCTCTTTGACATAGGACTCGATGACGCGCGACATCTCTACCCAGCGTGTATCGCCCTTGCGCTGGCTCAGCTCCACGGCGAAGGCATCCATATGCTTGCCGCGTGGGTCTTCGGTGCGATAAACGCGGTGACCAAAGCCCATAATCCGCTCTTTGCGCTCCAGCATGCCGCGGATATACTCCTGGGCCCGGCTCACCTCGCCGATGCGCTGGAACATGCGCATCACCTGCTCGTTGGCGCCACCATGCAGCGGACCAGAGAGCGTGCCGATGGCCGCTGTGACTGCCGCGTACATATCGGCCAGCGTGCTCGCGGCCACGCGGGCGGAGAAGGTCGAGGCGTTCAGCTCATGATCGGCATGCAGGATTAAGGCCACGTCGAGCACGTGGGCATCATATGGATCGGGTCGCTCCCCCTTGAGCATGTAGAGAAAGTTCTCTGCCAGGCTCCCATCCTCCAGCGGCGCTACCGGCTCTCTCCCGTTGCGGATGTGATCCCAGGCGGCCACGATCGAGGGCAGCAGCGCTGTCAGGCGCACTGCTCGCCGTAGATTGGCTTCTTGGGAGCGATCACTGAGATCGGGGTCGGTGGTGGAGAGAGCGGAAACAACGGTTCGGAGGACATCCATCGGGGGCGTCGAGGAAGGAAGTAAGCGCATCAGGTCGATCAGCTGTCCCGGTAAGGCGCGGTTGGCACGCAGCTCCGCGCTGAGTGCCTCTAGCTGGGCGCGGGTCGGCAGTGTCCCATGCCAGAGCAGGTACGCTGTTTCTTCGAACGAGGAATGAGTGGCCAGGTCGTGAACGTCGACACCGTAATATGTCAGTTTGCCGCGCTGACCATCCAGATCACAGATACGGGTATGTGCGGCAACGACATCTTCAAGACCTTCGGTGGTAGGCATAGAAGCTCCTTTTGGGGACGTATGCTTCGCTTGAGCAGTAGGCGGAGCTCAACGTCCGACGTGTCGGGCAACCGCTGCTTCCACAGCGAAGCAGACTACTTCGCCACAACAAATCATATGGGTTGTGTAAAGTATTATAATCTTGCCTTCCTGTTGGTGTCAACGTAAATCGAGCTGGCAGGCGCCTGTCCGTCTGCCATCCGTCAGTCAGGCCAGCGCCTGCCACCCACTCACCCACCCGCCTGTCCTGGGTCAGGTTCCGCCAGGGAGCAGGCGCTGACGGGCGGAGCAAGCTTTCGGAAAAGACGGGCAGGCGTTACGGTCCCTGGCTCTAAGATCTGCGCGAAGGGACCAGCTCCCCTCTCAGCTCGCCGGCCAGCACCTGGCCGCTTTGGCCACCACCTCCCTTGAGCCGGCGCTGACCGAGCTTGATAAAGGGGCGCTCGATGAGCAGGTACGAGAGGAAGGCCAGCGGTAGCACTGCCACTATCACCCAGAGCCAATAGCACCCGTAGACCAGCCAGTGGCTGAAACCGTTGAGCCACGGCTGGACATGGACGCTAAAGTAGGTGATCAGCGGGAGATGCCAGATGTACAGACTATAGGATACCAGGCCGAGCCAGCGCAGGTAGCGCCAGGAGAAGACGGCCCGTAGTAAGGGCGGCCCGAAGAGCAGGCCGGTCAGGCATGAGCCATAGGCCAGAGCAAAGCCAAACTCGCTCAAGGTATCATAGAGGGGTAAGAGGCCATCCAGCCAGGGGAAAGCCCCCACATCATGGTTCAGATGCCAGATGGCCATACCCACCAGCAGGATCAGCCCCAAGGCCCAGAGCACCAGACTCCAGCGTCGCAGACCCCTCATCAAGGTCCCCGTGGGCCTGATCATCCGTCCATAGGTGTAACAGGTGGCAATCAGCATCCCAATGGCAAAGTCCTCCAGAAACTTGCCGTCCATACCGTAGACAAAGAAGAGGACCACGTTGAGGACCGTGCGCGGCACGAGCGGCAGGCTCGCCTCGGGATGATCGATGTAGTAGTCCCCCCAGTGACGCACCAGCAGCGCGTAGATGATGACCAGGGCCAGCGTGAGGCAGATCAAGGGAAAACGCCGGTGCTGTGGCAGGCGTCTGAGCAAGAGCGAGACCCCCAGCGCCAGTAAAGGCAGCAGCAAATAAAACTGCCACTCGATGGCCAGCGTCCAGTAGGGGCCATTGATCTTGCGAAAGGTCTCCGGCGTCGAGTCCATGAAGAAGGTCACAAACAGCGCCAACTCGCGCCAGTGGGCCGGCTGCCAGTATTGTGGCTGCCAGAGCGTAATCAAGATGAAGAGCGAGGCATAGTAAGCCGGCCAGATGCGCACAACTCGCCGCAGATAGAAGCGGCGCCCCGAGGGCCACGGTCGCTTTTCGCTCAATAACGCCCCGACATAGGGCAGGAAGAGCAGAAAGCCCGATAGGATAAAGAAGAGCGTCACCCCTGTGCTGCCAACCAGCAATAAGGAACCTACCAGGGGATAATGCAGCGGCTGCCAGAGATGCTGATGATACGTTGTCCAGTTGATGTGAAATACGAGCACCGCCAGGCAGGCCAGCGCTCGCACCCCGTCCAGCACCGGAATGGTATTGCCGCGAAGATCACTCTCCAGAAGCATCGGTAGGCGGTGAAAGAGAGACAGCAACCGGCCAGCAGCAGCCCGCAGCCATCGCCAGGGAGGAGACTGAGCGATCACTTCCAACAACATAGATAGAGCACCCATTGTTTTCACGTAATAGGACAACGGGGTGGGGGCGAAGATGGTGACAGGTATCGGTACATTTTCCTATATCTTAAGATAAGTTGAGCCATTAGGGCGCATTGCTGAGCAAAGTCAGCCGGATCGTGCTTGACTGGAGGCACAGGTGAGTGATTAGCTTGTCGTGAGCGACACCGCACGGTGGCGCGGAACCTCCCCGCCTGGCGACCTGACGGGCCGAAGTCTGAAGGCCACTCCACCAGCGACTGCAGTCAATGGGCGCAATGCGGGACAGGAGTGAGTTTGACGATGCCTCTCGATCTACCACGCTTACTCATCGCCGGCACAGCCAGTGGTGTCGGCAAGACGCTGCTGAGCTACCTGCTGATCGCCGAGCTGCGGGCGCGTGGCTGGCGCGTGCAGCCATTCAAGGTCGGTCCCGATTATCTGGATGCCTCACATCTGGCCCAGGCCGCCGGACGGCCCTGCTACAATCTCGATACCTGGCTGATGCCTCCGGAGCGCCTGGAGGCCAGCGTTGCCTCGGCCTGTCGCGATGCCGACCTGGCCATTATCGAGGGCATGATGGGCCTTTATGACGGGCGCGAGGCCCAAAGCGATGCTGGCAGCGCCGCGGAGATTGCCCGTTTGCTGCAGGCGCCGGTTCTTCTGGTGCTGGACGCCTGGGCCCAGGCTCGCAGCGCTGCGGCGGTCGTACTGGGCTTCCAGCGCTTTGCCCCGCAACTGGCGCTCGTCGGTGTGATGGCCAATCGCGTGGCTGGTCCCGGCCATGCGCGCCTGCTGCGTGAGGCCCTGGCCTCTTCTACCGGTCTGCCGCTACTGGCGGCTTTTCCCGCCCTGAGCGAGGCCCCCTGGCCCGAGCGCCATCTTGGCTTGCTGCCCGCCAGCGAGCAGGCACTTGGCGGCGAACGCCTCAACACCCTGTTGACGCTCTTCCGCCAGTCCTGCAACCTGGAACAGTTGCTGACCCTGGCACGTCAGGCCCCTCCCCTGGCGACGGGCGAGACTCAGGTCGAGGCGCCCTTGACAGCCCCAGGCGAGGAGCGCGTGCGTTTGGCTCTGGCCTATGATGAAGCTTTCAGTTTCTATTATCATGATACGCTCGATCTGCTACGTCTGGCAGGGGCCGAGCTGGTGCCCTTCAGTCCGCTACGTGATTCCCAGCTACCGGCGGGTAGCGCCGGTCTCTATCTAGGTGGGGGTTTTCCCGAAGAGTACGCTGCGCTCCTGGCTGCTAACGAAAGGCTGCGTCGTCAGCTCGCCGAATTGGTGGTGGCAGGGTTCCCCTGCTATGCCGAATGCGGCGGACTGATGTATCTCTGTCGTCAGATTCGCACGGCCAGCGGCCAAAGCTACCCAATGCTCGGAGTCATTGAGCGCGAGAGTATTCTCGAAGGCAACAGCGCGGGTCTGCGCATCGGCTATCGTCTGGCTCGGGTCCAGCGCGAGTGCCTGCTGCTGCCGCGTGGGGTGCAGGTACGGGGGCACGAGTTTCACTATTCTCGTCTAGATGCTGGGCCGAGGCCCGAGGAGGCCGCTTATGTGCTCAGCTCGCCCGACGGTCAGCATCGCCAGCCCGAGGGTTTCGCCCGCGGCAATCTGCTGGCCAGCTATCTGCACCTCTCCTTTAGCGGCTATCCCGAGGCGGCCCGACGCTTTGTGGCTGCCGCCCGCCACTGGCACTGGTCGCGGTCCTCCTAGCAGGGCCAACAAGGGAGGGCCGGCAGCCGCTGCCTGTACGCAGTGGCCTGCCGGCCCTCCTTGCGGGCACTCACTCGCTCACTTTGGTCCAAAGACCCCGAACTGATCGGCGTTCTGCGCCGTCACCAGGATGCAGTCGATCGACTGCTTCTCCGGTTGTCCTGTAGAACCGGTCTTGAGGTACTTATCGGCCTCATCAACAGCGAGTTGGGCGATATGAACGGCAGGCTGCAACACCGTCGCTTTGATGCCTCCCTGCTTGATCGAGGCAATGACATCGGGACTGCCATCGAAGCCCACCACGATCACATTGGTCTTGTGGGCCGCTTGCAGGGCCGCCCAGGCGCCGAGTGCCATCGTATCGTTCCCCGCAATCACTCCTTTGATATCGGGGTGCGCCTGCAGGATGGTCTGCATCTTCTGGAAGGCCTCGGTCTGGTCCCAGTTGGCGCTCTGTTGGGCCACCATCTTCAGACGCGGATACTGATCGATGACGTCGTGGTAGCCGCGCGAGCGGATGGCCGCGTTTGTATCCGACTGCTTGCCGAGCAGCTCGACATAGTTGCCGGCTTCGCCCATTAGCTTGACGAACTCCTGGGCGCCCAGCGTCGCCCCCTGATAGTTATTGGAGACGATCTGCGCTGCGGCCACACCGGTGGCGTTGATCTCGCGATCGATGAGGAAGACCGGGATGCCGGCGTTCTTGGCCTTGCGCACCGCGGCCACGGTGGCATCGGCTCCGGCATTGTCGAGGACGATGGCCGCTGCATGGCGCGCGATGGCCGTGTCGATCAGCTGATTCTGCTTGTTGACATCGTCATCGTGGGTAGCGGCCACCGTATCGTAGCCGAGCGCCTTGGCGCGGGCCACGGCGGCATCGGCCTCCGCCTTGAAGAAAATATTGTCGTAGGCCGGGGTAATCACGAAGACCAGTTTTTTCCCCCCGGAGCTGCCAGAAGTTGTCGACGATGACTGGCCCGAACTGCCACAGGCAGCCAGGCTGAAGCTGACCAGCATCAGCACTGTCAGCAGGTAGAGCATCCGTCGAAGCATAGTCGTTTCCCTTCCTTTCGGCACTCTTCTTTGAGAGATCTTCTCTGCCGCTCTCGTTCCACCTCGCGCGGGTGGAAGAGAGCAAGCGTGTCAAGCCAGTTGGGTTGAGTTGATCGCGCAGCCAGTCACTGCCCTGGCCAGAGCCAGAGGCGCTGCGCGCTGTGGGCGCTTCCCTCCCTTGCGACCGAGGGGACGCGCAGTGAGTGAGTGAGTGCGTGCGTGCGTGAGTGCGTGCGTGCTTCCTCCTTCCCAGGGTCTTGTCTTGCCTGTCCTGTCTTGCCCTGTTTTGGCGCAGGCGCAGGCCCTCCCCTGGCCGTCGCCTGGGCATCAGGCCAGGGCGGCACGCTTCTGCCACCGCTGCTGGAGCTGGTCGATAATGACCGCCAGCACAATGACGGCTCCCTTGATGACCATCTGCCAAAACTCGGAGACGCCGATCAGCACCAGGCCATCGCTGAGGACGCCGATCACAAACGCGCCAATGATGCTGCCCAGGATCGTCCCCCGCCCTCCGAAGAGCGAGGTCCCGCCCAACACCACCGCCGCGATGGCATTCAATTCATAGCTCTCGCCCGTCGCCGGCTGGGCCGCCTGCAGCTGGGAGGCAATCACCAGCCCTGTCATGGCCGCGCAGAAGCCGGAGATCACATAGACCAGCAGCTTGACGCGGTTGACTCGAATACCCGACAGCTGCGCCGCTCGCTCGTTGCCGCCGATGGCATAGACCTGGCGCCCGAAGGGGGTGCGGCTGGCCACAAAGGAGGCAACCAGGCCAAAGAGGATCATCAGCCAGATGGGCATCGGCACCCCCAGGATGTTCCCCGTTCCCAGGAAAGGGAAGCCCGTGTTCCCCAGAGAGGGATCGCCTCCCAGGTCGGGGAAGGTCGCCCCGTTCGAGGTTAGCAAGGCCAGACCACGGGCGGCATAGAGCATGCCCAGGGTGGCGATGAAAGGGGCCACGCTCAGGCGTGTGATGACCAGCCCATTGACGAGGCCGAGGGCGATCCCGACCAGCAGGCCAATCAGGATCACCACCCAGACGTTGAAGTAGACCACCACGCCAAACATGGGCAGTGGCAGCCCCTGGCTGATTAGATAGCCGGCCACCATCGCCGTCAGACCGACAATTGAGCCGACCGAGAGATCGATGCCCGCCGTCAGAATGACGAACGATTGCCCGATGGCCAGCAGGGCGTTAATTGAGACATGCTCGGCCACGATGGTCAGGTCGTTGAGCGTCAGAAAGTCGGGCGAGAGGATCGAGAAAATCACCACCAGGATGATGAGCGCCACAAAGGCGCGCAACTGAAAGAGAATGGTCTGGATTTGTCGTCGCTGCAGCGCGAAGCTGCGACGGGCCGCCGGCTCGCGGCTGGTCACAGATGACGGATTGCGCATGATCTCCCTCTTCTAGGCTCGTGGGCGCGGCTGATGGCGCCGCTCCTCCGAGGCAGATGCTGCAGGCGCCGTGGCCTGGGTCTGCCTGTCCACAGGGTCCGTTGCTCCCGATGGCACCGGGCCGTGAGCGACCTCCTCGTCTCCGGTGGCCGCCGTGGCCGGTCCCTGGCCAGCTGAGGCGGCAGCTACCAGGGCCTCCTCGCTGGCCTCCTCACGGCGAAATTCGCCAGTCAGCCGTCCGCGCGCCAAGACCAGGATGCGGTCGGCGACACTCATGACCTCGCGTAGCTCGGAGGAGACAAACAGGATGCCGAGTCCCTCACTGGCCAGGCGGTTCATGAGACGGAAGAGATCGGCCTTGGCCCCGATGTCGATGCCGCGGGTCGGCTCATCCAGCAGCAGGACCCGTGGCTCGGTCAGCAGGCCGCGGGCAACGACCACTTTCTGCTGGTTGCCACCGCTGAGCGCCTCGATCAGGGTCTGAGGCGAGGGCGCTTTGATCCCCAGGTCGCCCATGAGGCGGCGCACTGCCGTCAGCTCCTTCTTGCGCGAGAGGGCCGGGCCGTTCAGATAGCGACGCAGGCTTGCCAGGACCATGTTCTGGGCCACCGAGAGCGTGGGCACGAGCCCCTCGCGCTGGCGATCCTCTGGCACAAGCACCAGCCCCTCGCCAATGCGCTCGCCGACATGGCGCCCGCGCAGGCGCTGGCCCGCGATCCACAGGGCGCCACTGGCTTCAGGATGCAACCCCATCAGGCACTCCAGCAGCTCGGTCCGGCCCGCTCCCAGCAGCCCATAGAGGGCCACAATCTCGCCAGCACGTACCTGGAACGAGACATCGTCGAGCAGCAGCCCCCCACCAGGCCGCGGCAACCTCAGATGCTCCACCCGCAGCAGCTCCTGACCCGGCGTGCGATCTTGATGCACGTAGGTCTCGCTGACGCTGCGTCCAATCATCTGCTCGACGATCCAGTTGACGTCAATCGCGCTCACAGGCGCCTCGGCAATGCGATGGCTGTCGCGCAAGACCGTCACGTAGTCGCCGATGCGCAGCAGCTCCTCTAGCTTGTGCGAGATGTAGATGATCGAGACCCCCTGCGCCTTCAGTTCGCGAATGACGCGGAAGAGGATCTCCACCTCGGCAGTGGTCAGGGCCGAGGTCGGCTCATCCATGATGAGAATGCGCACGTCACGGGCCAGCGCCTTGGCGATTTCGACAATCTGCTGCTGCCCAAGGCGCAGATAACCCACCAACGCCTGGGGATCAATGGGCTGCTCCAGCCGCTGCAGCAGGCGCCGGGCCTCGGCTTGCTGGCGGCGCCGATCGACCAGGATGCCGTGACGACGGAGGGCTTCATGGTCGAGAAAGATGTTTTCGGCCACACTCAGATTCGGAAAGAGGTTCAGCTCCTGATAGATGATGCCGATGCCAGCCCGCGCCGCCTCACGCGGCGATTTGAATTGCACTGACTGCCCCTCCAGGAGCAGGCGGCCACGGGTGGCAGTCTCCGCCCCGGCGATGATCTTCATTAAGGTCGATTTGCCCGCCCCGTTTTCGCCAATCAACACGTTGACTTTGCCACGGTAAACGTTGAAGTCGACGTTGTCGAGGGCAACGGTGCCGCCGTAGATCTTGGTAATGCCTTCGGCCCGCAGGACGATGTCAGGAGCCTTCTCCTGGTCAGGTGCCTTCATGAGCCGGAACCCTCCACCTCGAGTTTGACCGGGGCCACCAGAATGAACTGCGGATCGGTCAGGGCAAAGACCCCATAGAACTGGATGAGCTTGCCTTTGAGCTGCGTAGGATGGATGCTTTGCGCCACCTGAACCGCCCGCGCGTTGAGGGCGTCAGCCACCTGGGCATATTGAATCTGGTTGACAAACTGGCTGAAGTGGATGAAGCCCACGCCATCACGGATGGCCGTGCCCAGAATGACCGGCCCGATCTGCAGGGAGAGGTCGGCCCGGCCATCGTAAGGAGGCAGATCAAGGCCGAGCGTGCCATTGCGCGAGGTGGTATTGACGCTGACAACGCGCCCCAGGCCCTTCACCATGAAGGTGTAGGGACCATCCCCCTCCTGGTGGCCATAACGCTGCTGGGCCGCCTGCTGGTTGGCTTTCAGAGCCGCCAGCACCTCGCTGGCGTCGTGGGCCTGCTGGACCACGGTCGGCACTACGCGGCTGGCCCAGATCTGCTGGACGTAGGTCTCAGGATCAAAGGTCTGGGAGCTGCTGCTCCCCGTCGCGTTGCTGGCAGGGGCATTCAGCGGGCGCACCGTGTACAGGCTGCAGGCCGACAGAAGCAGACAGACACATAGGGCCAGCCCGCTCCAGACCAACGGCAGCCGTCGCGTTGAGGCCATCCGTGGCCGCTTGTGCTGCTGCTTCGTGCGGCTCATCCTCTGAGCATGGTCGTACATAGAGTCCTCCCAACCAGGCAATGGTCGGTCGTTGTTGGGTTGGCGCTCCTGCTCACATGGCAGGTCGCTTGCTCTTGTCTGGGCTCAGCGCGCGACAGCGCCGGCGCTTCCGCCGCTCTCAGGGGCGGCTGCCTGGGCCTGGGCCTGCTTCTGCTCCACCAGCCAGCGCGCCGTTAGATGATCTGTGATCAGGACGTTGATCCAGCGCCCTTCGAGAGCGCCCCGAATGGCCGCCTGTTTGCGTTCGCCACCGGCAACACCCACCGCGTGTTTGACACGCTGTAGCTGCTCCAGGCGCATGCCGATGACGCGCTCGTCAAGCGGGGTCATGACCGGACGCCCCTGACCATCGAAGAAGCGCAGCACGATGTCGCCAACGGCCCCATGCTCACGCAGCATGTGTAGCTCTTCAAGCGAGAAGATATTGCCGCTGCTGGCCAGCAGGGCCGAAGGTTCGACAGCACCGATGCCGACCAGCGCTACAGTGACGCTGTCGAAGAGCTGGTAAGCTTCGCGCACAAACGGATCTTCAAAGAAGATCTGGCGAGCCTCCGGCGAGCTGACAACGCCCGGTGCCGGCAGAAAGACAGCCTCCCCGTGCAGGAGTTCGGCCAGGCGGCGCGTCAGCTGCGTGGCGTGGACCTCCGCCGCCGGGTTGCCGATGCCGCCCAGGATCTGCACAACCTTGGCCCGAGAGGGCTGCGCCAGTGGGTGCATGGCGTCTACCATCGCCAGCAGCGAGGCACTCCAGGAGGAGATCCCGACAATCTCCCCCGGCGTGATCTTGGACTCCAGCCAGAAGGCCGCCGCGCCTCCGATGGCCTGTAGTATTTGTTCGTTGTTGGCATCGTCTGGGCAATCCGCGACAATGGCCTCTTTGAGGCCGTACAGGGCCTCTAGCTGGTTCTCAAGGTCGGTGTAGACCCCTCGCGGCATGCTCACCGTAATGCGTACAATCTGCTCTTGCTGGGCCCGCTTGAGCAGGCGTGAGACGTTGGACTGCGAGAGCTGCAGCCGCTCGGCAATTTCTACCTGCGAGAGGCCACGCTCGTAGTAGAGACTGGCAACCTTGGCCATCAAGCGCAGATCGTCAATGCGTGCCATTGGTGCGTTACTCCTTACGCCGGCTACGATCCTTCATCCCGGCGCCCCGCGGATCGGTGCAGCATGGCGCGCGCGACCGCCTCCTGCCAGCCACTGTAGTGGGCCTCGCGCTCTTCCACAGGCAGGGTAGGCGTGAAGCGCTGACGGGGGCGCGGCAGAGCGGCGATCTCCTCCTCGCTCGCCCAGAGGCCCACCGTCAGGCCCGCCAGATAGGCAGCCCCCAGCGCTGAGACATCAGCCGATTCACAGCGTAGCACCGGTTTGCCAATGATGTCGGCCTGAAATTGCATGAGCAGGTCGTTACGAGTGGCACCACCATCGGCGAGTAATACTTGCAGTTCGACGCCCGCTTCCTCCTGCATGGCGTCAAAGACGGCACGCACCTGATAGGCAATGGCTTCGACGGTGGCCCGCGCTAACTGCGGCAGGGTGCTGGCCTGGGTCAGACCACAGATGAGACCGCGCGCCTCTTTGTCCCAGTAGGGCGCTCCCAGGCCGCTGAGGGCCGGGACGAAGTAGAGGCCGCCGCTGTCGGACACGCCCGCGGCCAGGGCCGCTAAGTCAACAACGGGATCGCTGAGGCCAAGGAAGCGCCCTAGCCACTCGACGGCAGCTCCCGTGACGTAAATATTGCCTTCGAGAGCATAGGTGACCCGCTCGCCAATGGCCCAGGCGATCGTGGTCGATAGCCCACTCTGCGAGAGACGCGGCTCCGGCACCGGCGTCATGAGGGAGGAGCCGGTGCCATAGGTGGCTTTAACGGCCCCCGGCAAGAAGCCGGCCTGGCCAAAGAGGGCGGCATGGGAGTCGCCGATCAGGGCCGCTAGCGGTAGACCCGCCGGAATGGCTCCGCAGGCTACGGTCCGCGCATGAACGGCTGCCGAAGGCTCGACGACGGGCAGTACAGCCGCCGGTACGCCCAGCAGCTGCAGCAGCTCCTCGTCCCAGGCTCGCCGCTCCAGATTGAAGAGCTGCGTGCGTGAGGCGTTGGTCATGTCACAGACATGGGCTGCACCGCCGCTGAGCTGCCAGCAGAGCCAGCTATCGATAGTGCCCGCGCATAGCTCGCCAGCCTCCGCCCGCCCCAGGAGATCCTGCTCCTCCAGCAGCCAGCGAATCTTGGTCCCGGAGAACATGGGATCGATCGTGAGGCCACTGCGCTCGCGAATGAATGGCTCCAGTCCCTGATCTTGCAGGGACTGGCAGAGCTGACGCGAGCGCTGGCACTGCCAGCTCACGCATGGCCCCAGGGGCCGACCGCTGGCTCGCTCCCAGAGCAGAACCGACTCGCGCTGGTTGCTGATGGCCAGCGCGAGCAGCTCTACAGCCGCTCCAGCCTGCTCCAGACAGGCAGCGCTGGCCTCCAGCACGCTCTGCCAGAGCTCCAGCGGGTCCTGTTCAACCCAGGCCGGACGCGGATAGCGGCGCTGGACAGGGCGGCTGGCCCGCGCCAGAACGTTGCCTGCTGCGTCGACGAGCAAGGCTTTGGTATTGGTGGTTCCCTGATCAATGGCCAGGATTGCCGTCTGCTTCATTGCTCTGCTCTCGCCTTGAGAAGCTCTAACGCTGCAGCACGAATGCCCGCAGGCGTCAGACCGAAATGCTCTAAGAGATACTCGGGCGAGCCGGTGGGCGCGAAGACGCCGGGAACGCCCAGGATACGCATCGGCACGGGGTAGGTGGTCACCACTGCCTCGGCGACCGCTCCTCCCAGCCCGCCATAGATGGTGTGCTCTTCAACAGTGACGATGGCCCCACTGCGGCGCGCTGCCTCGACCACAGCCTCGCGATCGAGCGGACGAATGGTCGCCATGTTGATCACTGCCGCCTCAATGCCGTCGTTGGCCAGGAGCGCGGCAGCCTCCAGGGCACGAGCCACCATGACCCCCGTGGCGATCAGCGTGATATCGCTCCCCTGACGCAGCCAGCTCGCTTTGCCGAGGCGGAAGCGATAGTCCGCCGGATGAACCTGGGGCACCGGCATGCGACTGATGCGCAGGAAGAAGGGGCCAGAGAGGCGAGCGGCTTCGTGCACAGCCTGAGCGGTCTCCAGCGGATCAGCAGGCACAACCACGGTGAGATTGGCGATGGCGCGCGTCCAGGCCAGGTCTTCAATGGAGTGATGGGTCGGCCCCAGCTCACCGTAGGCCAGGCCGCTGCTCATGCCGCAAAGCTTGACGTTGGCCTGAGAGTAGGCCAGGTCAACTTTGATCTGTTCGAGAGCGCGCGCTGTCAGAAAGGGCGAGGCCCCACTGACAAAGGGAACCTTGCCGCCGTTGGCGAGGCCAGCAGCTACCCCAACCATGTTTTGCTCGGCAATACCCACGTTGACCAGCCGCTGCGGAAAGGCCGCCTTGAAGCCTTTGAGCTTGCTGGAGCCGAGGGAGTCATTGATGACGACGACAATGCGCGGATCGTTACGCGCCGCCTCTTCGAGGGCCTGGGCAAAGGCATCCCGACAATCGTAGAGCTGGCTCATCCGTGCACCGCCTCCCGCAGCTCCTGCAAAGCCCGCTCCGCCTCTTCGGGCGTCGGTACTCGATGGTGCCAGTCAACATTGTCGCACATAAAGGAAACCCCTTGACCTTTGTGTGTGTAGGCAATCAGACAGCGCGGACGTCCCGCTTCCCAGCTCTCGCTCTGCAACATGTGCAGGAGCGCGGCGTGGTCGTGGCCGTCGACTTCGCGCACCGCCCAGCCGAAGGCGCGCCATTTGTCTGCCAGTGGCTCCAGCCGGATGGTGTCCTCGGTTGGCGCGCCCTGCTGCAGTCGGTTGCGATCGACGATAACGGTCAGGTTGTCCAGTCCGTAGTGAGCCGCGGCCATCGCCGCTTCCCAGTTGCTGCCCTCTTGCAGCTCTCCGTCGCCCGTGAGCACATAGGTGCGCCAGGGAGCTCCGTCAAGCCTGGCCGCCAGGGCCGCCCCGACGCCAACAGGGAGGCCATGACCCAATGGGCCAGTGCTGGCCTCAACCCCCGGCACCTTGGTGCGATCAGGGTGACCGTTGAGACGCGAGAGGGGCTTCATGAAGGTCTCTAGTTCGCTCGTTGGGAAGAAACCCACTTCGGCAATGGTGTTGTAGAGAGCACCAGCACAATGCCCTTTGCTCAGGATGAAACGATCACGATCAGGAGCATCGGGATGCTGCGGGTCCACGCGCAGGACGGCAAAGTAGAGCGTGACCAGGATGTCAAGCGCGGAGAAGTCTCCCCCAATGTGCCCTATGCCCGCGCGCTGGATCATCACCAGGTCCCGCTGCCGCAAGAGGTTGGCTTTCTTGCGCAGGGCCGCAAGCTGGTCCTCACGATCCGGGGTCATGCTTACTCTTCGCCTCCGTCCAGTCCTAGCAGGGCCGCAAAGACAAGCTGCTGCGCCTGCAGGGCATCTTGCTTCTCTTGGGCCGCCTTGAGGGCCGCCTGGTCGAGCCGCCGGCGCACGCGGTCAAGGGCTCGGATGCGCTTGATGCTGACACGCGCCGCCTCGACGGGATCTTCGCGGAAGGGAAATTGATCAAGCAGAATGGGCCGCTGCCAGCCAATACGCTCGACCGCTTGCAAAAATTCGATGGTCTCGATGAGGTGAATGGAGGCCACGGCCAGGTCGTCGTCCCATTCGCGCCAGTTGTCATTGACTTCGATGCTTGTCAGCTTGCCATGACGTGCGATCAACTGGAGGGCTTCCGCCGGCGTCTCTTTGGCAAACAGGGAGTGGCCAAGGTCCATGACGATGCCGACGTTGTTGACGCCCATTTCTTGAATGGCGAGAAGGGTGCGCGCGGAGGAGCTGAGGACGAGCTGGACACGCGGCTCTTTGGCCTTGTATTCGATGGCGTATTGCATGTCAGGGTTGGCCTCAGCAACCGCCCGAATGCCGTTGACGGTGAAGTCCCACAGCTGTAGATGGTCGGCCTGGAAGGGGTAGTCGTAGCCGTCTTGCCCAGGCCAGAATTTGACGTAATCGGCGCCCAGGACCCGGGCAACGTCGCTGGCTCGCTTGCCCAGGTCAATGGCCTCCTGCCTCACTGCGGGGTCAGGATGGGTGAAGCTGCCACGGGCAAAGCGCTGGTCATAGATGACAGGCGTGACGGCGATGGCTCGCAGTCCGTTGCGCTCCAGTGCCTCTTTGACTTGCTCCAGGCTCAGGTCCTCTTCGGGAAAAGGATAGTTGATGTCTAACCCGACCAGCCCCCCAACACGCCCGGCTCGCTCGATGGCTTCAAGGGTGCCAACCGGCGGCCCGTAGGCGTTGGTGGCATAACGGTCGATAAACTGGCCGAAGAGCCAGATGCCTGCACCAAACTGGAGGCCGTTGCTCATGATGTCTGTCTCCTCGTCTCTGAATAATTATTCATCGCTGAAAAAATATTCACTACGCTGATAAGTGTACCGGGACAGGGCCACTCTGTCAAGGGGCTGCGCCGGCAATTTTTGCCCGGCTGCCTGGATTGACGTCAGGAAGCTGGGAGCAGGCAGAGTGCAGGTACGGTCTGCGTCTGGCCTGCCAGGCCCAGGGTGTAGTCACTGCTGCGGTTTTTATGCTACACTGGAGGCGATCTGACCAGGAAGAGAGGCAGGTTGATGCACGCACAGCCTGACGCTGAGGAGGCGGAGCTGCTCGCCCGGAGCCAAAGCGGCGACGTGAGCGCCTTTAATGAGCTGGTCCTGCGCTATCAGTCCAGCGTCTATAATGTGGCTCTGCGCATGCTGGGCGACGCGGACCTGGCCGCCGATATTACACAGGATACCTTTCTGGCGGCTTTCCGCCATCTGGCCAATTTCCGCGGCGGGACGGCTTTTCGTTCCTGGCTGCTACGCATCACTACTAACCTGGTCTACGATCATTGGCGCCGTCAGCGCCGCCATCCAGAGGAGTCGTTAGAGGCGGCCAGCGACGAGGATGATCCACAGTCCCCGGTCACTCTGGCCCAGCTGGCTTCAGCCGATCTGGAGGCCAACCCGGAGCTGTACTTGCTCCATCAGGAGCTGCAGGAACTGATCCAGCGCGGGCTGGCTGAGCTTCCTCCCGAGCAGCGGCTGGCGGTGATCCTCTGCGATATCGAGGGGCTATCGTACGAGGAGATCGCGGCAGTCATGCAGACGATGCTCGGGACAGTGCGCTCGCGCATCGCGCGGGGCCGCGCCCGCCTGCGGGCCTATCTGGCTCGCCACCAGGAACTTTTGCCGCGCCAGTTTCGTTCCCCTTAAGAGGTGCTGTCTCTGTACCCCACCCGGCAGGTGCTGCCCGAGAAGGAGGAAGGACCAGCGCCATTGCGACCTAGGCTTGCTTGCAGAGGGGCATTTTTCCGGCACTGGAGTGAGAGAGTCGTGGCACAGGATCATCAGGAGCATCCAACGCTTGAGCAGCTTTCAGCCTATCTGGACGGGGCGCTCTCTTCCGAGGAAGAGGCTTTTTGCGCTGCTCATTTGCCCCACTGCGCTTCATGTCGCTCAGAGCTGGCAGGTCTGCGCCTGACACGCGACCTGCTGCGGACGCTGCCACGTGCCACGCCTCCACGCACGTTTACGTTAACGCCCGAGCTGCTTGACAGCACTTCCACATCTTCTACACCAGCACGATCGGCGACTGCTTCGCCCGAGGTTGCTCCCTCGCTGCTTCCGCGCCAGCAGCGGCCTGCGGCAGGGGCCCGCGCGGGACAGCCGCGGCTGCGCCGCTTCGTGCGCGCCCTCAGTACCCTGGCGGCGGTGATCGCCCTGGCGTTGCTGCTGTCGGGACTGCTGGTCACACTGCACGGCGGCGGTTCGTCGAGCAGCATGAGCACGGCGATCCAGCAGGCGCCCGCAGCCTCTACCGCTTCTCCTGCCGCTCAGCAGGACCGTGCTGCTACGGCGGCTGCTTCAACGGTGGAGCCGCACGGCCTTCGACCAAGTTCGGCGGCGACCCCCGCTTCCACCAGTCCTACTTTCGGCAGCCAGCGGGAACGCAGCCCCACCGCCTCCCTGGGAGCGATTTTGAGTGCACCTGTGCTGCTCCTGCTGCTGGGGAGTCTGCTTTTGATCGCCAGCCTGGTCGGCCTGCTGCTGACCCGCAGGGCTGGTCTGCCTTCCTGGCCTGACCAGGACAGAGATGAGGGGAACAGACAGGCTGCTCGCTAGGCCCAGGTCTCAGTCGCACTTCAGGGAAGCTGGACCCCGATGTCGGCCAGCCCCTGACGCAGGCTCTGCTCGTTTAGCTCGGTAATGGCTACGGCGCGTACGATGCCCTGGCGATCGATAAAGTAGGTGGTGGGAATAGCTGTGACGTGGTAGGCGGCGTTGACGTTGCCCCCGGCGTCGAAGAGCAGGGGATAGGTGACCTTGAAGGTCCGGCCAAAGCTGGCGATGTCTTCTTTGGGATCAGCCTGGTTGATGCCCAGCAGGACAAAGGCCCCCTGGGCGCCATCCTGTTCGTAGGTGCGCTGGAGAAGGGGAACTTCGCGCCGACAGGGATCACAGGACTCCGACCAGAAGTTGATAACGACCGGATGGCCGCGCAGAGCTTTGAGACTGACGGTCGGGCCACCGCGCCCACCATAGACGGGCAGGGTGAAGTCCGGAGCCGGCTGCCCTACGGCGATCCCCGGTGTCGGCGCCGTCGCTGGCGCCGGCAATAAGGTCAGCACAATATAGCCCCCGGCCAGCAGGGCTACCAGGATCAGAACACCAACGAAGATGAGCCGCCGCCGATTCCGTGGCCTGCCTACCTGCTGCTCATAGTGAGCAGCCAGCTCTTCTTCAAATTCGCGCCGCTGCTCTCGCACTCGTTGCTTCTCTGTCTGCTCTTTGTTGATGACTCCGCGTTTCTGTGCCATGCCTTTGCTCGTGAGGGGATAATAAAATACGCTCCGCCCAGGCGGATCTGCCTCCTCGACCTCTCCCATACTATAGGCCGGGCTCCTCCTCTCGTGCAAGTCCTGACCCCCAGCATCAGGCTCTTCCTGCCCCCTCGCCACCCGCTCACTCCTGCGGCGGGTCCGGCACTTCTTCGTAGAGATCGGAAACGCGCACTCCCAGCGCTTTGGCAATTTGTTCCAGTGTATGCAGGGTTGGTGTGCTTGTCGGGTCGTTACAAATCCGGTTGATGGTGCTAAAGGAAATATCCGACATCCGCGAGAGCTTGCTCATGCTGATGCCACGCTGCGCCAGGATCTCTTTGACTTTCAGACGAACCATAGGGCCTTTCTCTTGTGCTAATCTGCCTTGATTATACAGACCAACCCCCTTGAATGCCTTTGTTAAAAATGTTATAGTTATATCACGATATTAAATATAGTAGTTCTTTTTTAAGAGAGGGAGACCAGCGATGACCAGGAGTGAAGCCGAGAGCCTGGCGGAACGCATCCGGCAGGACCAGGCGGCCAACGTTCGTGTCCATAGCATTGAAGAGGAGCCATATCAACCGGGGAACTACTATCTGGTTTGCTGCTATGAGAACGGCCTGCCCTTTGTTGTCCGTCATGAAGCCATGTGGCAAGAGCGCCGCCCCTACGGAGTCAAGCGGCACCCGCTCGCCACAACGCCGCTGGAGAAGGAGCAAGCGCGCCTGCAGATTCTCTAGCAGAAGAGAGAGCCTCTGATGGTGAAGGGAGTGGAACGCGCCCAAGCGGGGCCAGGCCATTGGAGCGTCTCTTACTGATTGATCATTGTTTCGTGCCTTGGTGCACTTGATGCAGGCTTTATCGAAAGAAAGGAACGCCCCTATGCTCAGAAGAACCATGCTCGTAGCTTCGCCCTTCCTGGCCTCAGCCCTTACGGCTCCTGGCACCAGCGAGGACCCCACGCTGATCCTGGCCAGCAGTGATCTCGAAAGCTCGGCCCGTCTCCTGATCCGGGCGGCGACTCTGGCCCAGAGGGCTGGTCGTCTCAACGAAGCGTTGCGCCTGGCCCATGCCGCGCGGGAGCTGGCCCGTGGTTTCCCCTACGAGGAAATCGCCTGCGCCTACCTGGCGGTGCTCTGGGGTGAATGCGCCCTGTTGCGCCAGGACCGCGGCGCCCTGGAGGCGGCCCAAGAGCTGGCGCGCCATCTGCGCGGGCGCCTGCTGCGCGATGGGGACCTGCAGCAGCTCCGCCTCCAGCTTGCCCTCTTCACCACCCCTGGCGCCTCCAGTCGGCTTAGCCAGCTGACCCTGGAGGTCTGGCAGCGCCCCGAGCTAATTCTCCTCGACGGGAACTGGCACTGGGCCAGGGGCGGCTTCATTGTCAAGAGCCTGGAGGCCCTCATCCTCACGACCTACCTCGCCCAGGCCAGAGAACTCTTCCGCGCCTTCGAGCGCGAAGTCGCCAGCTTCCAGCTCTACGAGGCCCTGCGCTGGGAGTGGAACGCCATCCGTCTTAGACTCTTTGCTCCTCCCGAAGAGCGGCGTACCTTTCGCCGGCTGGCCTGCGCCCGCGGCTATCTCCGCCAGGCTATCATTGCCCTCTGAGGAGGGGAGGCCAGGCAGCGCGTGAGAAGCGCGCTCCAGCATCACAGCCAGCTCACAGGCGGTCGACGGGGAGGCCAGGCAGCGAGGGGAGAGGGCGGCAGGCAGTGCAAGTTTGCATAGGTTTTTGTATAATCTACACGATCTGATCAAGCTTTTGCAGGGTTGATCGCTCTCAAAAGGGCACTGCCTGCGGGAGGCCATCTATGGAGACCGTTCTACTCGTGAGCTTTGCCATCGTCAACGTCATTGTCACCGCCGCCTTCGCTGGCGTCGTGTTGATGCAATATGTGCAGCGTCATCGTCCCCATCAGCTCTACTGGTCGCTGGCCCTCGGCATGGCCTTTGTGGCCACGCTGGCCTATGTCCTCATGATTCCTGCGCAGCCGACGAGCGTACTGGGGATCATTCTTTTCCGTATCTACTACATTCTTGGCGCCGCCCTTACCTCAGCCTGGCTTGGGCTGGGCAGCATCGCCCTGGTCGGCAGCCGGCGCGTGACCCTGGCCAGCCTGATCGCGCTGGCCCTCGTCAGCGTGCTGGCCATTATCTCGATCGCCACGGCAGGCGTTGACCAGCACGCCCTCAGCCATGTGGTTGGCAGCTCTGGCCGCGGCGTCCTCCAGCTCGGGGCTGGCGTTGTCACTATCATCATCCTGAACACCGCCGGCGTAGTGGCCGTCGTTGGCGTGCTGCTCTACTCGCTCTGGAAGCTGCTGCGACGCCAGTCCTCGATCCGCGGTTTGCAGACCAGTAACGTCTTTTGGGGGAACATTCTCATTCTACTGGGGGAGCTGCTCAACGCCGCCGCTGGCAGCTTCGCCCGCTTTATGGGCCTGGAAAGCACCTTCTGGCTCTTCATGGCCCTGGGCTGGATTGTCTTCTTCTGCGGCGTCCTCCTCACCGGGCGCCGTGCAGCCCGGCCAGCTCCGGCCAGCACTGCCCCAACCACGACCGGCGTCCCGGTCTCTTCTAGCAAACAACCAGCATCCTCCTAGACTGCTCGCCATCGGTTCGCTCAGGTCCGTCCGGGCCGCCATCTGTCTGTTTGACTGCCCCCAAGAAACAAAGGGGCGAGCGAGAGGCTGCTCTGCTCTCGACCAACCTCTTGCTCGCCCTCGGTAGCCGACGGTTCCCAAGCCGGCCCTAGCTGCTCGCCTGCAGCTCGCCCAGGGTGACGTTGACTGTCAGCTGCTGATTGCCGCGATAGACCGTTACCCGGGCGGTCTGGCCAGGACTCTTGTTGACCAGGATATCGCTGAGCGTCTGGTTATCGGTGACCTTCTGGCCATCGATAGCGACGATGATATCGCCAGCCCGCAGGCCCGCGCGGGCCGCTGGCCCGTTGGCCGTCACCGAGACGATCAAGGAGCCGTAGTCGACCGGCAGGTTATCCTGAGCCGCCAACTGGGGCGTGACCGAGGCTACGCGCACGCCCAGGGCCGCCCGCCCCGTATGCGTCACCTTGCCTGTGGCGATAATCTGCTGGGCAATGAAGCGCACGCGGTTCGAAGGAATGGCAAACCCTACGCCATTCGCTGGCGTATTGAACTCAGGATCGATGGCCGCCACCGTCGGGATACCGATGACGTTGCCCGAGAGATCGACCAGCGCGCCGCCGCTATTGCCCGGGTTGATCGGGGCATCGGTCTGAATGGCGTTGGCAATCACTGCCGACCCCTGGCCCTCCTCAGAGACCGTGCGCCCCAGTGCGCTGATGATGCCGTGGGTCACCGTCTGCGTCTCGCCAAGCGGGTTCCCGATGGCCAGCACCTCCTGCCCAACCTGCAGCTTCGAGGAGTCACCTAGGGTGGCCACCGTAATATTGCTCGGTGGGTTGATCTTGATCACCGCCAGGTCGTCGGCGGGATCGGTGCCGGCCACCTGGGCCGGCAGGTGGGTGCCATCGGCCATCACAACTTCAATCTGCTGAGCGCTCTCCACCACGTGGTAGTTGGTTACAATGTAGCCCCGCTTATCAATAATGACGCCGGAGCCGATGCCCGAGGCGCCAGAGGCCGTTGAAACATTGATCTGCACCACGGCAGGCTGGACCTTGGCAATGGCAGCCTCACGCGCCTGCTCTGCGGTCGTCACCACCTTGGCGCTCGTCGTGTTGTTGCTGCTGCCGGTCTGCAGGGTCGCCGAGGCCACGCCGTTCGCATTGCCAAACTGCCAGCCGGCAGCGAAGAGCAACCCTCCGAAGACTATAGCCAGGACCAGGGTGATCAGCACGGCCCGGAGCGAGGAGCCGCGCCGTGGTGGTGGCGCCGCTGGCGTGAGTGGCCCTCCCGCTCCATAATAGGGGCTGCCTGTGGGAATCGCCGGCCCACCCGGCCCGCCTGTTCCCGTTGCGTTCTCGCTTGGACGATAGTGAGCAGCCACCGTCTGCTGCTGATCGTAGGGACCGCTCATCCCTGCTTCGTCTTCTGCGTGCGGATTATACATGAGCCTGCAACCTCCGTCGATACTCTCTCCCGACACTGCTTTCTATAATACTACTAAAGAGAAGGTCCCCGGGTGAGACTGTGAGCAGGCAAAGAAGGCACGAAGCTTCTTCGTTCGCTGCCTCGTGCGCGCCAGACCGTCCAATCGACGGTCTCGGGCAACACTGCCTCTACGTGTACACTATGAGGATGATGTCGATCACCACCGGGTTCGCGCATTTGGTTTCCTGTCTGTACTATAGCGAGAGATCGTCAGAGATTCTTCAGACTTCTGTAAAGGATTTGTAAGCCGACAGCGGGATGAGAGCACAGGCAGCAGCGGAGACCCCTCTTGCCCGGACGCTCCTTCTCATGAGATAATGACCTTTACAGATAGTGAGGCTGCGCACTCTGCTTGCAGGACAGAGAAAAGGCAGCCTTCAAGGCAGAAAAGGAATGGCAGAGAAGCAAACACCCCAAGGGGGACAAAGGCAGTTAACCGTCGATGATCTCCAGAGCGAGGCCAGAGAACAGCTCCGGCGCCACAACTGGCAGGCCGCCGCCGCCAGCTATCAGCAATTGCTGGCGCTCAATCCCGAGGATGAGGCAGCCTTCACCGGGCTGGCCCTCGCCCTCGATGGCAGTGGGGCCTATGAGCAGATGCTGGCCGTCAGCGAGCAGGCGCTGGAACTACAGCCTCATTCCGCGCTGGCCCTGGCCTGCAAGGCACGCGCTCTGCAAAAGCTGGAGCGTCTTTCTGAGGCCACGATCGCCAACGATCAGGCCCTGCTGCTCGATCACCAGCTGGCGCTCGCCTGGCTCAACCGCAGCGGGCTGCAGATTCTTCAGCAGCGCTTCCCCGAGGCACTGCGCAGCGCCGAGCGCGCCCTGGAGCTTGATCCCAGCGACGCCCGCGCCTGGGCCAATAAGGGCACGGCCCTGTTGAATCTCAATCGGCTATCCGAGGCCCTCGAAGCCTTTAACCAGAGCCTGGCACGCGACCCGGATTATCTCTTCGTCCTTCAGATGAAAGGTGAGCTGCTCCGGCGTCTGGGCCGGCCCCAGGAAGTGCGCGAACTGATGCACCGCGCTCTACAGCTCGCGCCGAACGATCCTCTCTCGCTCTCGCTGCTGGCCCAGGCCCTGCGCGCCCTGGGCGAGATGGAAGAGTTGTTTGAGGTGACCAGCCAGCTGACGCGCCTGACCCCCGGCAGCCTGCTGGCCTGGGAGATGCATATGCGGGCCTTGCGCAGCCTGGGACGCTTCGAGGAAGCCATCGAGGCCATCGAGCGCGTGCTGGAGCTTGATCCGCACAACGTGCGCTTCTGGACCATCAAGGCCGATAATCTCTATCGCCTGGGCCGCTACCGTGAGGCGGCCCGCGTTGCCGGCTACGCTTTGCAACTGGCTCCCGATTATCGCCCGGCCCAGCGCATCCACGAAAAGGCTGTACGCCTGATGTATCAGCACAAGGAGCGTCGCCTGCGCTGAGGAGGCGCGAGCGCTGGCCGGCTCCCGGCTCCCGGCCAGGTCAGACCGGGCCAATTGGAGCCGCTTCTTCCCAGAGCAGGCCAGGCGCTTTGTCTGCGCACCAGGCTCTCGCTCGCTCGCTCGACTACATCGCCAGCAGCCGCTGCAGGAGGGGAAGCAGCAGGTCCTGGCGATGAGCGCGCAGCGGCGCTCGCAGACGCTCGGGGACCAGCACCCGAATGCGTCGCTGATGTTGCTCGTAGCGCGCCAGATCATCAGGCTGCAGGCCCGTCGCCTGGACCCAGGTCGCCAGGGCCTCCATACCAACTGGTGGATTGGCGAACCAGACCCAGACATCCATCTCCCAATTAACCGGGCGCGGAATGTCGATCAGCACCTCGTAGTCGGCGATCTCCGTCTCCAAAGCTGGCGCCAACTCTGCCGCCAGAGCTTGCTCAACACGCCGCCGGCGCTGAGCATCCCAATAGAGGGCATCCAGGCGCTGGAAGAGCTGGCCCGCCGGGCGACTGATCTCCAGCGCATCCTTGTAGGGCCGGCGCAGCTCCAGAGCCTCCGTCAGGGCCCGCGAGGCTGGCGGCATCTGTGGCTCAGCCAGCAAGGTCAGGAGCGAAGCGTCGTCCAGCCCGGTCAGTCGCTCAGCGCTCAGCGCCCCCGCCAGCAGCGCCTCCTGCACGGCCCGCATCAGCATCACCTGAAAGGCGCGATTGGTATGATGCCAATAGATATTGTCAAACATCTCCTGGCGGGCGTGCAGCAAGGAGTGGAGCGGACTGATCCCCTTATGCGTCACCACGATGCGCCGCTGCCCCTGGACATTGGGATGGACGCGCAGCGCCCCCAGCAGGCGCGCCACATCGACCCCCCCATAGGGCACATTGCAGGCCCGCGCATCTCGCGGCAGATAGTCCAGCTTGTCAACGTCCAGGGCCCCGCTTAGCAGATTGCGCAGCAGCTCGTCGTCTTCAGACAGGCGCTTGCCCGGCGGAGGATCAATACAGTCCGCCACCCGCTCGGGGGAGAGCTGGTACTCTTCTTCCAGGATCTCAGCAATTTCGCTGTGCTCGATGATCGAGCGCCCGACGCGCTCATGGGCGATGATTGGATGGCCCAGCTCCTCAATGACGTGCGAAAACGGATAGTGTCCGATATCGTGCAGCAAGGCCGCCACAATGAGCGTCTGTACGCTCTTGAGGGAGACGCCGGAAAGGCCGCCGTTGTTGCCACGCTGGAGCAGCGCTCGCACGGCGCGCACAGCCAGATGGTAGCAGCCCAGGCTGTGCTCATAGCGTGTATGCGTCGCCCCCGGCCAGATACGATAGACAAAGCCCAACTGCTTGACCTTCTGTAGGCGCAAGAAGGGGGCGCTGCTGATCAGCTTGATTTCACGAGGACCAAGAGGGATCAGGTCGTAGAGGCTATCTCGCACCGTGCTGACAGGATCTTCATCGGGCAGAAGCGGCAGGCCGCGGCGATCACGCCAGGGCCGCCACATGCCCGGCAGCACCACCTCCGACGCCATCTCCTCCTCCGCCAGCGCTCCTTGACGCTCAAGTGCGAGCGAATCGGTTGCTTGCTCCTGTGTGCTCATGCTTCGATTCTACCAGCTTCCTGGAAAAGAAGGCCAGTCCCGCCGCGTCCCAGTCTCTTCGTCTTTCTGTCGACACCGGGCGGAACCGGGAACAGAACAGCCTGCACAGCAGCCAGGTCAGAGGGCGCAGGCCCGGTACGGTCAGGCAGGACAGTACTCTTGCCCTAGCAGCGGCCCCTCGCGCTTGCATTCCCTCAGAGCGGCGCCTATAATTAGGCATGTCTTTCAGGGAAGCCAGCCAGCGTGCTGTGCAATGTGCAAGCGACGGGCGCTTTATCCCGTCGCTTTCTCATTTGTGTTGCGCTTTCCTGCACACACACTCGTCTTTTTCTGTCTATCACTGGACTATGTGGAAAGAGGGAGAACCAGCATTCATGACTACCCCACCAGCTCAACCGACCTGCAAGCTGCTGGTGATCGATATCGACGGCACGCTGCTGACGCCCGGGGGCGAGATCACGGAGGGAACGCGCGCCGCCATTGCTGAGGCCCAGGCCGCCGGCGTCATTGTGACTCTGGCCACGGCCCGCCGCTATGGAAACACAGCCAGTGTCGCGCGCGAGCTGGCTTTGAGCGCGCCGCTGATCCTCTACGACGGCGCCCTGATCGTTGAGCACCCCAACGGGCGCATCCTCTATAGCAACCCGCTCCCGGGCCAGGTCGCCCAACAGGGCATCGCGCTCCTCCTGGCCGAGGGCCTGCAGCCAGTAATTCAGCCGCTCGGCGATCCTCTGCACGAGGAAGTATGGACCGGCCCCGCCGAGCTAGATTCCCCCTGGCAACAGCTCTACTTCACGGTTCACGCCGCCGAGCTGCGTCGGCTGTCGCGCGAGCAGCTACTGCAACCGAGCAGGCCCGTGCTGCGCCTGGTCGCTCTGGAGGACCCCGCGCGACTCCGCCTGCTGGTGCCAGCAGTGGCCGCCCTTGACTGCTCCTGGCTCCTGCTGGAGCGCGGCAACTACCAATGCGGCGAGCTGTCGCTGTTACGCGCCGGCTGCTCTAAGGCCACAGCAGTAGCCGCCCTGGCTGACCGGCTGCACATTCCCCTAAGCGAGGTCATGGCCATCGGCGACAACGAGAACGATATTGGCATGCTCTCCCTGGTTGGCCTCGGGATCGCTATGGGCCAGGCCAGCGCCGCCGTCAAGCAGGCCGCACGCGCAACAACCACCAGCAACAGCGAGGATGGCGTGGCTCGCGCTATCGAGCGCTACTTACTCCGTCCCGCCCGTACCAGCGATTCAAATTCGCGCAGGCGCTCGACCTGCTTGTGATTCGGGGCCGCCTGCCAGCGCTGCTGCTGCACCAGCGCCAGGGCATCGCGCGCATGCATGCCCCCATAAACGAGAACGGCGCAGGCCAGCAGGGCGCTGCGACCTACCCCATGCTCACAGTGGACGAGCACACGCCCGCCGCGCTGGATGCGCTCGTTGACCCAGCGCGCCCCCTCTAGCAGCTGCTCCAGCGAGAGCGGCTGCGTGTCGGGCGTCGGCAAATGGAGTAGCTCAATGCCAACCCGGGCCAGAGCCTGGCGATCATCGACATACTCGGAGCGTGTATCAACGACATGCGTGACACCCAGGCGCGCCAGCGCCTTGATGTCCTGGGGATGGATGCGCCCCCCGACAGCCAGCTGATCGGTGATCCAACTGAGATTGAGCTGATCAGGAAGAGGAATATGTAGAGCACGCGCCAGGCGCTCACTCAGTGAGTTCTCCGGGAAAAGGTGGGCCGCAATGCGCGTCCAACGACGATAAAGGACGCGGACAACCCCGGTCAAGGCCCAGCGCCAGCGCGAGAACTGGAGACCAGGGGCTTCGCTGAGCCCCGGGGCCGCGGTCGCGGTCACCGGCGCCGCCGGCGGATCAGCGTAGATAGGATCTCTCACGAGTGGTTGCTGCGGCGTGTTGCCTTCTTTTCGTTGTTCGCTCGTCTGCTTTTGCTCCATGCTCTCTACGAAAAATGCCCCCTCATCTTCATGTTCATCTACATCGCTTGCATTGCTTGCATCGCTTGCATTGCTTGCATCGCTTCATCTCGCCTTCTTCCACCGCAGCCCTGCCGACGCGAAGCCTCACCCGTCGGCGGCAGCCAGAAGCTTCACGGGCCTGGTGGACCTGGCTCAATCCGACCACCGCCAGATGCACGACCGGGCACTAGCGCGAGGTCACGAATGGCGGCAAGTCAGCGGCCTGCCCCTGCTCTTCGGCAGCGTCGTGCTGCATAACGCGCTCTAGCGCCACAATTGCGCACTCTATCATGCTATCATCAGGCTCGCGCGTCGTCAAACCCTGAAGCGCCAGACTGGGAGCCAACAGGAAACGTACCGGCGGCAGATGATACCAGGCCGCCCCCAGGCGCAGCAGTTCGTAGGCAACAGCCGCAATGACGGGCACAAGCAGGACACGCGAGAGCAGCCGCAGCCAGAGCGAGGGGAAGCCCAGCAGGGCAAAGACCACGATCGAGACGACGACGACCAGGAGCAGGAAACCAGTGCCACAGCGCGTGTGCACCCGCGAGGCGGCTCGCACGTGAGGCACATCGAGCGGCTCGCCCTGCTCCATCGCATTGATGGCCTTATGCTCGGCCCCGTGGTAGCCGAAAACGCGCTGAACCTCGGCCAGGCGCCCGATCAGGAGCAAATAGCCAATGAGCAGCGCCAGACGGATCAGACCTTCCAGCAGGAGATTGAGCCAGCTCCGGCCAGGCGGCTGCGGCACCAGGCCAGCCAGGAAAACCGGCAGCAAGAAAAAGAGCACGATGGCGAAGCCGAGCGAGATCACCAGTGGGCCAGCCAGAGCTATCCCCCCAGGTCGCACCGCTTCCTGAGCCCCAGCGTCCTCACCCGCCTTCTCCGACTCCTCCAGCCCAAGGGCGACGTTGGCCGAGAGCGCCATCATGCGCGTCCCCAGGACCAGCGTCTCCCACAGGAGCAGCAAGCCCCGCAGCAATGGAAGACGAAACAGGGAATTGCGATAGAGCCGCGGCTCCAGCGGCTCCTCGTAGAGGTAGATACTGCCATCGGGACGGCGCACGGCCATCGCGACCGAGGTGCGTCCGCGCATCATGACGCCCTCCATGACGGCCTGCCCGCCATAGTAGAATTTGGAGAATCCTGCTTTGACGTTCGCTTTGACGCGCTTGGCCATCATCTTCCCTTCACTCTGACAGCGGCAGCCTGGGTCAGGGCCTGTCGCTCTTCCCAGGGACCAGGCTGGCCCGGCGGCGGCAGGTAGCTAAGAATGAGACGAGCGATGTCAAAGGCCGCCTGGGGTCGACTCAGGCGCCGTGCATTCTCGATGCGCTCCTGCAGGAGGGTCGACCCCGGCTCTAGCAACTCTTGGAGCGCACGCACCAGTTGCCGCGGCTCCTGCGCCAGTACTCCAACTCCATTACGCTCAACAAAAGTGACGTTTCCCTCCTCTTGACCCGGAACATAGCCGCTGAGGATGATGGGCAGATTGCAGGCCAGAGCCTCGCAGATGGTGCCCGGGCCAGCTTTGGTGACGATGACGTCAGCGGCGTGCATCAGCTCGGGCATATTGGTCACAAACCCCATGATTTTGGCGGGCACCTGCCACTTTCCCTGCTCTTTCTGCAGCTGCGCATAGAGGCGCCGGTTACGTCCCGTGACCACCAGCAACTGCACTGGTAGTCGCGCCTGCGAGATGGCTTTCACTGCGGTGCGCAGACCGCCACTGCCTTCGCCCCCTCCTACCAGCAGTACGACCGGACGCTCCGGCTCCAGTCCAAGCTGCGCCCGTAGCTCCTCGCGACTGGCCACCGGCAGAGTAAAGCGTGGGTGAATCGGCATGCCGAGAAGATGGACGCGCTTCGGGTCCAGACCACGCGCCAGATAGAGCTGTCTGGTCTCCTCGGTGGGAAGAACGTAGGCTGTGGTTCCTTCAGTAAACCAGGAGTGATGAGCTGAGACGAGATCGGTAACAACAACCAGGAAGGGCACCGGGCGCGCCAGATGCCGCAGCGCAGCCACAGTGACATAGTTGAGTAGAGGATGGGCCGAGACAATGACATCAGGCTGCAGCTCGCTGAGACGCTGCTCCAGCTTCTTGAGCATCAGCGGGCTGAGGAGCTGCTGCACTTCGTTGATGCGCCCGGGATGGTTGGAAAGATGGAAGATCAGCCCATAGAGGCCAGGGGTATAGCGACTGGCCGGGCCATAAAGCCTGGCAAATTGGCGCAGGGGAAGGGCGCCACACTCCTCAAAGGCTTCGATAATCTCTAGACGGAGCTGGGTAGCAGCCTCCTCTCTCCTACCCCTTTCTGGACTCGCACCAGCCCCATTGCCTGGGCCAGGCCACGCCTCCACTACCGCCTCAGCCTCGCCTCGCTCTCCTCGCTTGATGTCCCCGTTACCTGCTGCGCGCTCCTGCAGCAGCTGAATGGCGCTGCTGATGGCCAGGGCCGCACTACGATGGCCTCCTCCCGTATCGGAGATCAGAAAGACAATACAGCGTTGACTCACCGGGGCACGCTCCCCCTTCCGTTCACTGCCCGGCTCCTTGACAGGCGCCGGTAGGCCGAGTATAGCATAGCCCAGAACAGAGAAGCAAGCGGCGATCGCTCTACCGCTCCTGCATGAGATAGCGCCATGTGTATGGTGAGGCAGCAGACGGCAGGGCCGACCTTCTGCCCAGAGTCTGCGCACGGCCCTGCTCAGTTTCGCTCAGCGCAGTCTGGCCGGGCGCAACAGCAGACCGGGTCGCGCGGTGACGGGCAGGCGATCGGCCCGCTCCATCTGCCCGCTGTCCTCACTTCATGGCCGCTTCTTCTTCCTGCAGGTTAAAGCGCTTGCGGAAGCGCTCCACGCGACCAGCCGTATCGAGGATGCGCTGCTGACCCGTGAAGAACGGATGGCACTTTGAGCAGATGTCGACCTTGAGCACCGGCTTGACGCTCATGGTCTGGAAGGTATTGCCACAGGAACAGACGACTGTGGCCTCAACGTAGGTCGGGTGAATACCCTTCTTCATGACACAGACTCCCTAGTCGTATTGACACATAGGATTTACTGGCGAGCACAATGGTATCGCGTACGCTGGTACGCTGGTAGCGACACGATTGTAGCGAGAGGAATGGAGTACGTCAAGGCGCGCCAGCCCCGATCGTGCGGGGCTGCTCATGCGCTTGCGAGACCGCGGCCAGCCCTTGCCAGCCCGCTCCCGCAGATGGGGAGCTTTCCCTTTCTCTCTCCTTCCCACGGTCAGGATGAGCGGTCCTGTCTTCTGCCGTGGGAATGGATACCCGGGACTATTTTATCATAGTAACACAAATCTGGCGGGATTTATGCCCGATTCTCCTGCCGACCTCCGTCTGTCCTGGCCTCTGAGTGTCCGCCCGGCCCTTCTCATGTGATACACTGCACTTGGACAAGGTGAGCTATTCCCGCCCGTGAGAGTGGGGCGGTCAGAAGAGGAGGCTCTTGCCCATATGATCGAACGCTATACTCTGCCGGAAATGGCCGCCATCTGGTCGGACCGGCATAAAACAGATACGTGGCTGCGGGTGGAGCTGCTGGTCTGCGAGGGCTGGGCACGCGAAGGCGTGATCCCCCCCGAGGCCCTGGAGAAGATCCGCCAGGCCAGCTATAATGCCGAGCGTATGCGCGAGATTGAGCGCGAGACGCACCATGATGTGATCTCTTTCCTGCGCTCGATCCAGGAGCAGCTGGGGCCAGAGGGGCGCTTCATCCATCTGGGCCTGACGTCTTCGGATGTCCTGGATACGGCCTTAGCGGTGCAGATCAAGGAGGGCGGCGCGTTGCTATTGGCAGCCCTCGATCGCTTGCTGGCAACAGTCGAGCAGCAGGCCCGCGCTCATAAGCAGACGGTGATGGTCGGGCGCACGCATGGTATCCACGCTGAGCCGCTGACCTTTGGGTTGAAGCTGGCGCTGTGGGTCGATGAGCTACGCCGTGCTCGTCAGCGCCTGGAGGCCGCCCTGGCCGAGGCCGCGGTCGGCAAGATCTCTGGCGCAGTGGGCACGCACGCGACGGTTCCTCCTCAGATCGAGGAGTTCGTTTGTGCGGAGCTGGGCATCGGGGTAGCGCCGGTCTCCAGTCAAATTGTGACGCGCGATCGCCAGGCTCAGCTGATGACGGCAATGGCTCTGGTCGGCGCTTGTCTGGAACAGATGGCGCAGGAGATTCGCCATCTGCAGCGGACCGAGGTCGGCGAGGTCTTCGAGCCGTTCGCTTCGGGTCAGCAGGGTTCGTCGGCAATGCCCCATAAGCGTAACCCCGAGCTGTGTGAGCGCATTTGCGGCCTGGCCCGTGTCTTGCGCGGCTTCGCAGTGACAGCCCTGGAGAATGTGGCCCTCTGGCATGAGCGCGACATCAGCCATTCTTCGACAGAGCGCATCATTCTGCCGGATGCCTTTACGCTGCTGCATTATATGCTCCATATTTTTACGCAGGTGATGGCCGGCCTGGAGGTGGATTCGCGCCGGATGCAGGCCAATCTCCAGATGACCGGCGGCCTGATCTTCTCGCAGCGGGTGCTGCTGGCGCTGATCGAGAAGGGGGTTGGACGCCAGGAGGCTTACAAGATGGTTCAGCGCAATGCTCAGCGGGTCTGGCGCCTGGCCAGCGATGGCCCAATTCGTGGCCCTGCTCTTTTGGAGGCGCTGAGCAGCGACCCCGAGGTGACGCGCTATCTCTCGCCCGAGGAGCTGCAGCAGCTGATGCAGATCGATTACTATCTTCCCTATATTGACACCGCCTTCCAACGTCTGGGATTATCTTAGGCAGGGAGGCACCGGGCACTTTGCCGCACCGCGCCGCGTCGCCATTGATTTTGGCCCGGTGAAGAATCTGACGTGTGACTAGAACATTGCTTACCTCAACGGTCGAGCAGCCGCAGGTCGTCTCTCGGCGCCCCTGGCCTGCGCTGCTCGGCCTGGCCCTCGTGAGTGAGGGGCTGTATCTGCTCCTCTTGCTGACGCTGCGCCCGATCGCGGGCCTGGGACTGGTCTCGGCGCCGCCGCTGGCCTGGCAATTCTGGAAGGGGTGGGGCAGCCTGGCCCTTCCCTCTTCGCGCGTCAGCGCCATGTGTCTGCTGCTGATCCTCTTGCTGGCACTGGTTGCCTGCTACGCCCTGGCTGGTTGGCGAGCTTTGGCCGGAGCTGGTGGGCCCCCGAGCGGTGCTGGCTCGTTCCTGGGCCTGGTACTGGGTCCTTCTTTGCTCTTCGGGCTGACGCTGTTGTGTTTGCCGACGCTCTTCAGCGATACAGCTTTCGCCTCTTTATTCAGCGGACGCCTGACCGCGCTCTATGGTCTGGCCCCCTGGCGGACAGCCCCGCCCGCACTCCTCTCCGATCCATACTGGCCCTGGCTGACGCCGCTGACTCGTCACAGTCCCTTGGTCTACGGCCCACTCTGGGAATGGCTCTGCGCCTTGCTCGCTCTCCTGCCCGGAACGTCGTCGCCGGCCCTGGGCCTGCTCCTGCTCAAGGGTCTGCTCCTGCTGGCTCACCTGCTCAACACGCTCTTGATCTGGTCTCTGCTCGGTCGACTGGGAGCCTCATGGCAAGCACGCTTTGCCGGCAGCCTCCTCTATGCCTGGAACCCGCTGACCCTGCTGGCCCTGGCTGGCGATGGGCATAGCGAGGGGCTGCTGTTGACGCTGCTGTTGACTGCCCTCTGGTGGCTGCTGCTCAGGGAAGAGGCGAGATACTCACGGGGCCGCGCGCTGTTGGCCGAGGGTGCCGCTCTGGTCGCGCTCGGCCTGGCTGTCGCTCTCAGCCCGCTGGCTCTGCCACTGTGGCCGCTGCTGGCCGGCTTCTCGCTCTGGCAGAGAGCCGACGCGACGGGCTTCGGCTGGGGCAGGCTTTGGGCCTGGACCTGGCGCTTGCTCCTGCCAGCCGTTGTAGTGCTGATCCTGGCGCTGCCTCTGTGGCGCGGGGCCGACAGCTATCGTGCTGTCATGGCCGCCTCGGGCTGGACCTCCTTCTCTCGCTCGCCGCTGGCGCTGCTGGTCCCTCCTCTGCGTCGGCTCTATACCCCTCTGGCTGTGCTGCTGGATTCGCCGCGCCACCGCCAGCCAGATCAACCCGCCGAGCTTACGGTCAAAGGTGGGGCCCTCTTCGGCTTCACCCTGCTCTTCATCTGGCTTCTGGCCAGTATGCCCGCCCGGCTCCGCCCACGCCTGCCCGATGCGACAAGGTCGCCCGTCGCCCAATCCCTATCTTCGCTTATTACTGCCTGCCTGCTGGCGCTCGGAGCCTGGCTACTGCTGCTCAACTTCAATTTCTGGCCGTGGTATGCCCTGCCCGTGCTAGGGCTGGCAGCTGTGCGCCGTTGGGACGCACTGAACTGGAGCGCGCTCGTCTTCTCGCTGAGCGCGCTGCTCAGCTTTGGCTTGTTGGGAGTCAGCAGTGCTCTCGGGCTGGCTCTAGAGG
>NZ_BDGT01000044.1 GCF_001748285.1 Thermogemmatispora onikobensis
TGATCCGCAAACTGGGGCGCGGCGGCTTCAGCACGGTCTACCTGGCGCGACACCGTCTGCTCAGCCGCTGGTCCACTGTAGCCCTCAAACGCCTCCAGACCCCACTTGACACAGCCGAAGCCCGAGAGGAATTCCGGAACGAAGTCCGCCTCCTGGAACGGCTCAGCCATCCCCACATTCTCCCGCTACTCGACGCCGGAATCGACCAGCAAGACTGCCCCTACCTGGTGACCCCCTATGCCGAAGGCGGCTCGCTGCGCCAGCGCCTGCGCCAGGCGGCTGGGCACCCGCTCCCGCTAAGCGAGAGCCTGCAGATCCTGGCCCAGATCGGGGCCGCCCTGCAGTACGCCCACGAGCGCGGCATCATTCACCGCGACCTCAAACCCGAGAACATCCTCTTCGCCGCCGACAGCACGGCCCTGCTGGCCGACTTTGGCCTCGCCCTGCAGCTTGGCTCGCGCAGCCTGGAGGCAGCCAGCATCAGCGGCACCCCGGCCTACATGGCCCCCGAGCAATTCAGAGGGCAGGTCGGACGCGAGAGCGACCAGTACGCCCTGGCCTGCATCGCGTACGAACTCTGCACCGGGCGGCGCCTCTTCGAACACCGCGACCCGGTAACCCTGATGTACTGGCACGCCCAGCGCGCACCACAGTCGCCGCGCCGCTTCAATCCAGAGCTACCGCCGGCGCTGGAGGCTGCCATCCTGCGCGGGCTGGCCAAAGAGCGCCAGGAGCGCTACCCCTCAGTGAACGACTTTATAACGGCCCTGCTGAGCGGCGCAACGGCAGGCCCGGTACCGGCCAGGACCCGCGTCTCGCTCTGGAAAGGCGCCATCTGGGGCGAAGAGGAGAACAAGGAGGCGGCGCAGGCCAGCGAGGACCAGCAGCCAGAGCCGCTGGAGCAGCTCCCAACCAGCCGGCTGGCTGCCCACAAGGGAGAGGTAGAGGAGCTGGAGACGCCACCCCCACCGGCAGCCGGCCCAGAGCAGCAGCGCTCATGGCAGCGCTTTCCCCACCTGCGCCGTTCACAGCTCCAGCGCCGGCAGCAGAGAGAGAGGCTGGAAAGCAGCGCCGCACCTGAACCCACAGGAGCGCCCCCGCGGGAGAGAGCCAGCCTGGCTGCCCTTACTCCCCCGCCCCTCATACTCTCCAGAAGCCAGAACGCGGTGGAGCGAGTGGCCACCAGACACCTGCCGCCGCCAGAGCAGTCGCCAGGTAAGAGAGGAGGGCGCCGTCCAGCAGCCCCCTGGAGCCGGCTGCTGCTGCCTGCAGTGGCGCTGCTGGTGCTCCTTCTGGCGGGCGGGCTGGTCATGGCCTACAGCGAGCCAGCGGCCCTCGGTCCCCTGGGAACGATCCTGCCTTTCGGGGCCCCGCTGGCAACGGTGCATATCACGCCGGCCAGCGTGCTGCTGACGCGCCAGTACCTGATCACGGGCGTGACAGGGACGCCCGACCCGGCCCAGCGCCAGATTCAGGCTCGCCGCCTGAGTGCGATGGTCAGCTCACCGGCGAAGACGGTTCAGGCGACGGGCCACGGTATGACAGCCGGAACCCAGGCGCATGGGACAATTACGTTTTCCAGACGGGCCGGAACATCATTCACTGTGGCTAAAGGCACCACCCTGAGCGTGGTACAACGTGGCCTGACCATCGAGACGGATGAGGATGCCTTCCTTGCCGCAAGCCTGAACTTCCAACCCTCTATAGTGACGGTGCCAGCCCATGTAGTGCAGCCGGGCACCGCAGGGAACTTACCTGCTGGGTTCATTGACACTTTCTGCTGCAGCTCTGATTTGTCAGTGAAGGTCGTCAATGGCCCCTTCACTGGAGGGCAAGACCCGCAGCCCTACACCTACGTCCAGCAGAGCGACCTCGACAACGTCGTCACCCCGCTCAAAGCCGGCCTCCTGCAGCAGGCCCAGCAACAATTTCAGCAGCAAGTTCACAGCGGCGAGCGCGTCGTCGGTCCCGATTGCAGCACCAGCACCAGGAGCAACCACCAGGTTGGCGACCACGCCACCAGCGTCACCGTCAGCCTGGCGGTCACCTGCGGCGGCGCAGCCTACAACCAACAGGCCGCCCTTGACATGGCCACAGCCCTCCTGCGCCAGGAAGCCGCCCGCGACCCCGGGCCAGCCTACGGCCTCGTCGGCCAGGTCAGCAGCACCATCGTCGACGCCAGCCTCAGCGATCCCCAGAGCGGGCGCCTCATCATCACCGTGAAAGCGCAGGGGCGCTGGACGTATCAATTTAATGAGGCGGCCAGGCAGCGACTCAGCCAACTCATCGCCGGCAAGGCGAAGAGCGTCGCACTCCAGCTCCTGCGGAGGCAGCCCGGCGTCAACCAGGCGGGCATCAGCATCGTCCGCAACGGCGGCGACCAGCTTCCCAGCAACCCGGCCTTTATCGCCATCACCATCGAAAACAGTACCTAGCGACCCGAAGCGCACCATCAGCGGCACCCGCAGCAGTCAACGCGCAAGAAAAACCGCCGCTGAGGAAAACGTCTCTACTAGTAGGTCAGCAGCCGACGGCTGTGGTACAATAAAACGACAGCCAGAGCAACGAGGCACTCGACAGGAAAGAGAAGCCGGCCTGTCGCCGGTACGCCGACCAGAGAGCGGAGCGGGGCCGGTCCTTCCTGGTCCCATTCACAGACACAGCCACAGATGAGACGAAAGGATAGAGAGGCAGCAGGCATGCTCGCGTTGGAAGGCAGGCAGCTCGGCAACTACGACGTCATCCGGCGCATCCGTGTCGGAGGCATGGGCGCCGTCTACGAAGGGCGCCAGCGCACCGCCTTTGGCAGGCGCGTCGCCATCAAAGTCATCCTCGGCGACTACGCCAGCGATCCCGACATGCGGCGGCGCTTCGCCCGCGAGGCGCGCACCATTGCCCGCCTGCAGCACCCGCACATCCTGCCGCTCATCGAATTTGGCGAAGAGCAGGGGCTGCTCTACCTCGTCATGCCCTTCATCGACGGAGGTACCCTTACCAGCTACCTGCGCCGCATCTACCGGCCCCACGTCACCGGGCGGGAGCCACTTCCCTTCAACCTGCACGAACTCATCGACATGTACCTGCAGCTCCTCGACGCCGTCGAATACGCCCACGACGAGGGCCTCGTTCACCGCGACATCAAATCCTCCAACGTCCTGCTTGAGCTACCGCGCAGCGGCGTTCCCCACGTCTACCTGGCCGACTTCGGCCTCGTCCGTCCCGCGCGCCAGCCCGAGCACCAGATTGGCCGTCCCATCCCCCTCGACCAGGTCCCTGGCACCCCCCAGTACATGGCCCCCGAACAAACGCGCGGCATCGTCACCCCCCTCACCGACATCTACGCCCTCGGCGTCCTCCTCTTCCAGATGCTCACCGGCGAACTCCCCTACGACGACCCCGACGACATCAAAGTCATCCAAATGCAACTACGCGCCCCCATCCCGCGCCCCTCGCGGCGCAACCCGCGCATCCCGCCCGCCCTCGACCGCGTCGTCCGCAAAGCGATGGCCAAGCGCGACGACGAACGCTTCCAAAACATCGCCGCCCTGCGCGAGGCCGTCCTGCTGGCCCTGGAAGAAGACCAGCAGGAACAGCAGCAAGACTGGCCAGAAACAGCGATCGAGCAACCACGGGAACCGCAAGAGCCACACCCCTCGCGGGAGCTGCCTCCCCTGGACTACGCCTACGCCGGCGCCAACGAGCCGCAGATCGAAGAACTGCCGCCCGAGGAAGACATCGCCGCCGCCGCCACCCTCCCCGACGTCACCGCCGAAGCCCTCTCGCGGCCCAGGCCCCTGCCCGACTACCGCTCGCGCCAGGAGCCACGCACCGTAGCCCTTCCCATGCCCGAGCCCCTCACCATCCCACGCCGGGGCCGTCCGCCCGCGCAGGCCCACCCTGCCGTCCAGCGCATCACCGAAGAGCCACAACCACCACTCAGAGGGCGAAGCAGCCGCCACCAGACCAGCGGCAGGCGCCCCCTCTCGCTCTTCGTCGCCATTGCCCTCATTGTCATCGCCATCCTCCTGCTCCTCCTCTTCGCCGCCCGCGGCCTCAACATCGGGCTGTTCCCGCCGGGCGTCCCCCTGCTCGGCGCTGATCCCAGCGTCGTCATCACCATCAAAGCCCAGAGCCGAACCCTGCAGGACACCTATCTGTTGACAGCCGCCCCCCAGGTGCAGGCCGTTGACCTCAACACGCGCACCATTCCCGCCCGCCGCCTCAGCGCCAGCCGCAGCCTCACCCAGACCATTGCCACCAGCGGCACGCGCACCACCCAGGGCAGCAACGCCCAGGGCCTCCTCCTCTTCAGCAACCACGGCCCGCAGCCGGTCACCGTCCCAGCGGGCAGCACCTTCACCGGCACCTCCGGCATCAGCGTGCGCCTCCTGACCACGGTCATCGTCCCACCACGCCAGGACAACCGGGATGGCACCGCCAGCGGCCCCGCCCAGGCCGTCACCGCTGGCGCCCAGGGCAACATCCCCGCCGGCGACATCGCTCAGCCCTGCTGCGGGCGCCTGACACAGCTCCAGGTCACCAACCCTACTGCCTTCAGCGGCGGCAGCGACGGCCAGACCATCCACATCGTCGCCCAGGCCGACCTCGACCGTGCCCGTCAGACCCTCCTTCCCCAACTGGAGCACCAGCTCGCGGAGCAACTGCAAGCCGCCCTCAAGAACGGCGAAGCCCTGGCTGGCACCCCGACCTACCAGGTCACCCTCACAGCCAACCCACCGCTCGGCAGCCAGGCCAATCAGGTACGCATCCAGCTCCAGGCCACCGCCAGCGCCACCGCCTACAACTCAACCCAGGCCCGCCAACTGGCCGGCGACCTCCTCAGTCGCCAGGCCCAGCACGCCCTTGGCTCCTCCTACCAGCTGCGACCCCGCAGCCTCAGCGCCTCCACCCCGACCGTCACCGCCCACGGCAGCCGTGGCATCGTCTACCTCAGCGTCACCGTCCACGGCACCTGGAACTACCAGATCAGCCCCCAGACCATCGCCCGCTGGCAACAGGACCTGCGCGGCACCAGCAGCGAAGTGGCCCAGACCTACCTGCGTTCCCAGCCGGGCGTCGCCTCCGTCGACATCCGCCTGCCCTTTGGCAGCCAAAACCTGCCCCAGCGAGCCGACCAGATCCAGATCGTCGTCAACGACCAATAAGCGGAGCGGAGCGGGCAAACCTGGCCCACCCACCCTTGACAGCCAGGCCGCCCCACAGGTATCATTAAAAACGATGACTGACTGAATACCAGTCAGTCATTCAGTCAAACGAAACGGAACGAACCGGCAGAGAAAGACCCGGCTCACAGCAGAGGCCGGCCAGACAGAAAGCAGGCAAGCATGATCCAGAGCACACACGCCGCCTTCGTCACCACCAGCGAACGCGGGCTACGTCACGACATCCTCCCGATGCGCCTCTACCACAAAGCCAAGAAACTGGGCATCTGGGACCCGCGTGCCATCGACTTCTCCCAGGACATCCAGGACTGGCAGCGCCTCGACGAAGACGAACGCGAAACCCTGCTCTACCTCAGCTCCCTCTTCCAGGCCGGAGAAGAGAGCGTCACCCTTGACCTGCTCCCCCTCATCCTCACCATCGCCCGCGAGGGCCGGCTCGAAGAAGAGATGTACCTCACCACCTTCCTCTGGGAAGAAGCCAAGCACACCGAATTCTTCCGCCGCTTCCTCGACGAAGTAGCCCACGAGCACAGCGACCTCCACCGCTACCACACCCCCAGCTACCGCAAAATCTTCTACGAAGAGCTGCCCCAGCGCATGCATGCCCTCCTCAGCGACCCCTCGCCCGAAGCCCAGGCCCGCGCCAGCGTCGTCTACAACATGATCGTCGAAGGCGTCCTGGCCGAGACCGGCTATCACGCCTATTTCAACATGCTCGAACGCCTCAACATCCTGCCTGGCCTGCGTCAAGGTGTCGGCTACCTCAAGCGCGACGAATCGCGCCATCTGGCCTACGGGGTCTTCCTCCTCTCGCGCCTGGTCGCCCAGGAGCCGCGCCTCTGGGATGTCATCCAGACCTACATGAGCGAGCTGCTCACCTACGCCCTCGGCGTCATCAACGAACTCTTCGATGCTCGGGCCACCCAAGAGAACCCACCCTTCGACCTGCAACTGGACGACTACCTCTCCTACGCCACCAGCCAGTTCCAGAAGCGTCTCGACCGCATCGGACGCGCACGCCAGCAAAGCCTCGAAGAAATCTATCAGTCCAGCGAAACAGACGAACCGGCATAGCCTTCTGTGTAGTGCAGCGTCTCCTTCATAACGATGTATGGTCACCGCTCACCGAGGCCCCCTGAGTCAGCCAGCTCAGAGGGCCTCGGTCCCTCCACCCTATTCCTGGCATCCTGGCAAATAACCAGCCCGCCAGCATCTGAATCAACCGAACCTGACCAATCGACAGCAAACAAACACCCACCTCCCCAGGCCCCCCGAGATGTGCTATAGTACAATCAAGCAGAGACAGCACCACCACCACCACCACCACCACCAAAAGCAAAGAAAGGAGGGTCAGACCACCTGGCCCCAGCCTGCCACACCGCCCCCACAGAGCGCGCGGCAAGAACCAGGGCCAGCCTGACCATGTCCAACCAGGACGACTATCGCCATCCCGTCAAAGCCATCGTCATCTTCGACGGCAGCTGCGACTTCTGCACCGCCACCGCCGAACTCCTGCGCCACCTGGACCGCAGGCGACGGCTCACCTGTCTTCCCTTCCAGATTACCGGCCTGCCCGAGCGCTACGGCCTCAGCGTCCATCAGTGCGAAGAGAGCGTCTGGACCATCCTCCCCGACGGACGACGCTACCGCGGCGCCCAGGCCCTCGCCTGCATCCTGGACCTGCTGACCGGCGTCCCCTTCTGGCAGCACCTCTACCGCCTGCCCGGCCTGGGGCCGCTCGCCGAGCACCTCTATCGCTGGGTCGCGGCCCACCGCCAGTACCTGCCAGGCATCAGACCCTACTGCCAGCGTCCCGGTGCCCCCTGCGGTACCGCTCGCCCTGAGCCAGCGCAACGCTAAGCCTCGTCCCTCTTCCACTCACCCGCCGGCCAGCCCCTACGCCTCACTGCTCCTCTGGCTCCGCCAGCAGGGTACCACTGCGCAACGCCTGGCGTACCTCCTCCACCTCACGCTCGTCACGGAGAGCGCGCTCGCTATAGGAGCGCTGCCAGATGCGCAAAGGCGGTGTCGGGCCGGGCGCGCGCACCTGCTCCAGATGAGCCAACCAGGCCACCGCCACCAGCGACTTAAAAGCCTCCACCACCCGCCCCAGCGTCATCGTCCGATTCGTATTGCCCTCAAAGGAAAGAATAAACTGCACCTGCTGTGGCCCGACCACCAACGTATCCAGCCTCAGCCCGGGGAAAGGACGAGGCAGGGCCTGCCAGGTCTCCTCTACAATCCGGCGCAGCGCCGGGTCCTCAAAACTCGGCGCATACGGCTCCGCCTCTAACGTCACCAGATAGGTCCCCGTCCAGCCATAGTTATGCGTCGGCAAGCGCAGCGGGCGCCCCACGAGGCTTTTCTCATAGCGGGGAGTAGCAGGAATAGCCGTCTTCTTCAGCTGCATACGCCACACACCACACACCTCTTTCCACATAACCTCCACAATCACCGAACCCTCTCAAGACGACACCATCACCAAGATATCTATCCGTCAAAAGAGAGAAAAGACGAATTACGCGGCAGCTCCTTTACAGGATAGCACAGCAGCACAGCCGCGGCAAGTCTCCCCACATCGCACCAGGAGCGAGGAGGGACCCGCCTACGGCTCAGCAAGAGGACGCTGCACACAGAAAGGGCGGCGGGAAGGCAACTGGAGCAGACGCTCGCGCGTCACCTCGATCGCCAGCGGGCTGCCATCGCAAGCAATCCAGCGCCGGCCCAGGCGCTCGGCCACCGCCGGCGTCACACCACTACCGCAGAAGCAGTCGAGCACCAGATCGTGCTCCTCACTGGAAGCCAGCAAAATGCGCTCCAACAGCGCCGCCGGCTTCTGCGTCGCATAGCCGTTGCGCTCGGGATCACGCTGGTGCAAATGACTGATATCGCACCAGACATCGGCGGGCGTCATCGGCTCATCCTCATAATAGCGATAGAGACGGCCCCCGGAGCGGATCGTCCAGCACACTCGCCCATCAGCCTCCACCTGGCGCCGCATATGGTTACGCCGCTCACGCCCCCGCGGCGGACCGACCCGCTCACCGTGAAAACGATACTGACGCGAGCGCGTATAGAGCAGCAACGTATCATGCTTCCGCGCAAACCCCCGGGAGCGCCGGGGCCGTCCGCCGGAATGATAATGCCAGATAATCTCATTCTGGAAACCGCCACCAGCGGAAGCTGCTTCCCCAAAGACCTCATCCAGCAGCAGGCGAGCAAAATGAACGGCGCGCCAGTCCAGGTGCACATAGAGGCTCCCATGAGGGGCCAACAGACGATAGAGCAGCAAGAACGTCTCATAGAGCCACTGCAGATACCCATCCAGATTGCCCTGCCAGCGATCGTCATAGGCCAGGCCCCGGCCCCCGCGATAGGTCCGCTCGCTCATAAAGGGAGGATCGATATAGATCAGATCAACAGCCCCGGCAAACTCCGCCAGCAAGGCCGGCAGCACCAGCCGCTTATCACCCTGGATCAGACGATTCTCCCACTCAGCCACCGCCTCGGCCTCGACTGCAGAACCGGGACCAGCCAGAGCCGGAATGCGCTCGCAGGTCTGCAGGCGCGGGGCCGGCGGCAGCCCCGCCGCAAAGGGATTATGCTTCTGCTGCCAGATCAGTTCTGCCACCACTCCCGAACTGATGCCTCCCTCCGGGGAAGTCTCTGTCAGCCCTCTCCCACCAGACCAGCCGGGCAGAAGCGCCTGGCCTGATCGATGACGGCTGCGTGCCCACCCACCCACCCACCTACCCACTCCCAGTGAGCACAATCTATTACTATAGCACAGCAACACGCGCCCGCAAATACAAGCCCTCATCAGCAGGCCCCGACAGAGGTCGTACCGCCCACACGCTCCACAGACCTATCTCCATATGGACATATGGGGAGAGAGAAGGTACAATGAAAACCAGTGGGAGCGTGAGGAATGGCGGAAGCCACAGCAACGGGCCAGAAGGAGGTGAGACCCCCTCAAGCGCGACAACTCCCACAACTCCACAGAAGCAGCAGCAGCACATCAGGCAAGGCACTCATTGCCACGGCGCCCACTGGCGGGCGAGCCCTGGCTACTCGCTGGCGACCAGTGCCCCGAGTAGCCTGCAGTGCGCCGAGCACGTGCAGTGCGCTGAGTACGCGCACGTTCACCATCACTGCAATGGAGGCAAAGCGCTCATGGAAGCAGCAGAACGTCGCATTACCGTAGCCTCACGCATCGATCGCCTGCCCCTCTCCTCACTGCACCGCAGGCTCAGCTTCGTGCTAGGCATCGGCACCTTCTTTGACCTCTACGACATCTTCCTGGGCGGCCTGCTTGGGGCCGTCCTCACCCCCCTCTTCCACCTCTCCACCTTCGAGACCGCCCTCATCATCGGCTCCGGCTTCTTCGGCATGTTCATTGGTGCCATCGTCCTGGGCGTCGTCTCCGACTACATCGGGCGGCGCAGCATGTACATGATTGACCTGCTGATCTACTCCCTCTTCTCCCTCATCGCCGCCTTCGCCCCAAACTTCATCTGGGTCGTCATCTTTCGCTTCCTGGCTGGCATCGGCCTGGGAGCCGAGCCACCCCTGACGGACATCTACATGGGCGAAATGATCCCGCGCCATGCCCGCGGACGCTACACCGCCTGGTGCTACACCCTGGGCTTCTTTGGTGTCCCCCTGGCCGGCTTCGTCGGGCGCTTCGTCGTCAAAGGCAGCTTCCTCGGCCTGGACGGCTGGCGTTGGCTCCTCATCGTCGGCTCGCTCGGTGCCTTGATCGTCTGGCTCCTGCGCCGCAACCTGCCCGAATCGCCGCGCTGGCACGAAATCCGTCAGGACGAAGCTGCCGCCAACGCCGCCCTCGCCAGCATGGAAGAGCAAATCATGCGCGAGCACGGTCTCAAAGAGCTACCAGAGCCGCAGCCGGTCATCGTCGAGCCACAGACGCGGGCTACCATCGCCGAGATCTTCAGCGGCGTCTACGCCAAACGCACCATCATGCTCTGGATCTTCCAGATCCTCCAGACCGTCGGCTATTACGGCTTTGGCTCCCTGGCCCCCGTCGTCCTCACCGCCAAAGGCTTCAGTGTCGTCAGCTCGCTGGGCTACACCGCCCTCAGCTTCCTGGGCTACCCCCTCGGCTCCTTCATCTCCATCTTCCTCGTCGAGCGCATTGAGCGCAAATGGCTGATCGTCGTCTCGGCCCTCCTGATCGCCCTCTTCGGCCTCAGCTTCGGCTTCGCCACCTCCGCCATTGTCCTGGTCATCTCGGGCTTCCTCCTCACCACCGTCAGTAACATCTTCTCCAACGCCTTCCACATCTACCAGGCCGAGATCTTCCCCACCCGCATGCGCGGCACCGCGGTCGGCATCGCCTACAGCCTGAGCCGCCTGGTCAGCGCCATCCTGCCCTTCGCCGCTCTGCCCGTGCTCCAATCGCTGGGGCCAGTCGCGGTCTTCGCCGGCGAGGCCGTCTTGCTCGTCCTTCTCTGCCTGGACGTCGCCCTGCTCGGCCCCCGCAGTACCGGGCGCACCCTGGAGATCATCGCCCGCTAGCCTGGCCCGCCTGTCCTGCCTGCCCGGCATTGGACCTTGCCACTTCGACTGGCCAGGGGCACAATAGAAGGCTGAGGGAATAGCCATCGCACCTCCCTCCCTCAGCCTTCTCTGCTGGCTATGATCTTTTCTCTGTGAGAGGAGCGAACCCATACCGCTATGAATCTCTCGAACCTCCCGATCTCAGCCTTCATCGCACCCGACGGCAGCAACCGCCAGACTGTGGTACCGCTCCTGGAAGAAGCCCTGCGCCTGGCCCTGGACGACGCAACCCACACCGTTGACCTGCCGCCGTTGCCAGGTGGGCAGCCTCCCCTGCCGGCACCCTCACTGCCGGAGCAGGGCCTGCCCACGCCAGAGCTGCTGGCCCATCTGCGCACGCTTGTCACTGCCTCCATGCACGCCGCCCATCCCGGCTACATCGGCCATATGGACTCGCTGCCCACGACGATGTCTCTCATTGGCGACCTGCTGAGCGCAACGCTCAATAACAATATGCTCAGCGTCGAGATGTCGCCCGCCTTCTCACGCCTCGAATGGGCCACCCTGCGCGAACTGGCCCAGCTCTTCGGGCTGGGAGCGCGGGCCGGCGGCCTCCTGCTCAGTGGCGGCAGTCTGGCCAACCTGGAGGCCCTGGCCATTGCCCGTAACCACGTCCTCGGACTGCACGACGGCGCCCTGACCACTCTCAACTCTCGCCCCGTGCTCTTCGCCTCCGAGGCCGCCCATACCTCGCTCCAGAAGGCCGCCATGCTCCTCGGCCTGGGCAGCCAGGCCGTCATCCCTGTGCCAGCCGACGAGAACGGCCATCTCGACGTGCGCCAGCTCCCCTCGCTGATCGAGCAGGCCCAGGCGCGCGGCGAACGCCCCTTCTGCGTCGTCGCAACCGCCGGCACCACCGTGGCCGGACTGATTGACCCCCTGGCCGCTATTGCCAACGTGGCCCAGCGCTATGGCCTCTGGTTCCACGTCGACGCGGCCTACGGCGGCGCCCTCATCTTCTCCAGACCCCTGCGCCAACGGCTCGCCGGCATCGAGCAGGCCGATTCCCTGACCTTCAACCCACAGAAATGGCTCTACATAGCCAAAACCTGCGCCATGCTTCTATTGCGCGATAAGGAGCTGTTCATGCGCTCCTTCCGCATCCCGGCGCCCTACATGCGCCAGCGCCCAGAGGAGGATGACCCCGATGCTCCTCCCAATCTGGGCGAGATCGGTCTGCAAGGCACACGCCACGCCGACATCCTCAAGCTCTGGCTCTCGCTCCAGCACCTGGGGCGGCGCGGCTACGCTCAGCTGGTCGAGGAAGCCTGTCGCCTGACCAACCTGGCCTACGAGCACCTGCGCACTCTGCCCGATCTGCGCTTCGCCCACGCTCCCGAGACCAATCTCCTCTGTTTCCGCTTCGAGCCAGCCTGGCTGGCCCCCACAGCTCACGACGCCCTGAACGCTCGGGTGCAGGCGGCACTGCTGGAGCAAGAGCGCATCTTTCTCTCCCTGCCCCTCTACCAGGGCAAGCGCTGGCTGCGCGCCGTCCTGCTCCATCCCGCCACCGATGAGGCCCTCATCGAGCGGCTGCACACAGGGCTGGCGCGCCTCATCACCCAGGAGCGCCAGCAAGCCGGACCGCGGCAGACCCCCCAACCTGACCCCGACGCCGACCCGCATTGACGCCCTCCCAGCAAGACCCGCTATACTCAAGCCAGACAGAAAAAATGCAATGCAAGGAAGGGAGAGAAGCCTTCCCACACGAAGGAGCGAGCAAACACTATGACAGCCGTAGCGGCAGTCAACGTTGCCCACTTACGCAAAGTCTACCGCGTCTACGAGCGCGAGGCCGGTCTGGGTGCCGCCCTCCGCGCCCTCTTTCAACGCCAGATGCAGGAAATCATTGGGGTCGACGACCTGACCTTCCGCATAGCAGCGGGCGAAATCGTCGGCTTCCTCGGCCCCAACGGGGCCGGCAAAACCACCACCCTCAAGATGCTGGCTGGCCTGCTCTACCCGAGCGCCGGCGATGTCCACGTCCTGGGCTACCTCCCCTGGCGACGCGAACGCCCCTTTTTGCGCCAGATCGCCCTGGTCATGGGCCAGCGCCACCAGCTCATCTGGGACATCCCCGTCATCGACTCCTTTGAGCTGAACCGGGCCATCTATCGCATTCCCCTGGCCCAGTACCGTCGCATGCTGGACGAACTCACGGAGCTGCTAGAGCTGGCCCCCCTGCTGCACAAGCCCGTGCGCAATCTCTCGCTGGGCGAGCGCATGAAATGCGAAATCGCCGGCTCCCTGCTCCATCGCCCCCAGGTCCTCTTCCTCGACGAACCGACCATCGGCCTCGACATCGTCATGCAGCGCCGCATCCGCGACTTCATTCGCGAATACAACCGCCGCACCGGGGCCACAGTACTCCTGACGAGCCACTACATGGCCGACGTCGAAGCCCTCTGTCGGCGCGTCATCCTCATCCACCATGGCACCATGCTCTTCGACGGCGATCTCACCCGCCTGGTCGAGCGCTTCTCACCCTACAAGACCATCATCGTGCGTCTGGAAGAGCCAGCCGACCTGCACCACTACGGCGAAGTCCTCAGCCAAAGCGAGGACCAGGTCAGCCTGCGTGTGCCCAAAAGCGCGGTCGCCCGCGTCACCGCTCGCCTGCTGACGGACCTGCCGGTCATCGACCTGAGCGTCGAGGACCCACCTATCGAGGCCGTCATCGAACAAATCTTTACCCAGGAGGAAGTCCCCTAAGCCCATGCGCTACCTCATCGCCGTCTATCGTCAGCAGCTCAAAACGGCCATTGCCGAGCAGCTCCAGTATCGCGCTGCCCTCGTCATCTGGCTGATCGAGGTTGCCCTGGGACCAGCCGTCTCGATCAGCGTCTGGTCGACCGTGGCCCGCAACGAAGGCGGGGAAGTGAACGGCTACAACCCCTCTGGCTTCGCTGCCTACTTCATCGCCACCATGCTGGTCAACTACGCCACCCAGACCTGGGTCTTCTGGGAATTCAGCCGGCGTGTGCGCGAAGGTGAATTCTCGCCTTTGCTGCTGCGACCTCTCCACCCCATCCACGCCGACATTGCCCAGCACCTGGCCTACAAGATCCTCATGCTACCAGTCATCGGACTGGTCACGCTGCTCCTCTGGCTGGCCTTCCATGCTGGCTTCACTCCCAGCCCCGCCAGCCTGGCTACCTTCCTGCCGGCGCTGCTCCTGGCCTTCGCCCTGCGCTTCACCCTGGAGTGGACCCTGGCCCTCCTGGCCTTCTGGCTGACCCAGGTCAATGTCATCAACCAGCTCTATGTGGTCGTCGTCCTCTTCCTCTCGGGGCAACTGCTCCCTCTATCCTTCTTGCCAGCCCCGCTGCAAGCGGCCACCGCCTGGCTCCCCTTCCAATGGATGGTCGCCTTCCCGGCCCAGTTGCTCAGCACTGGCCTTAGCGCCCAGTCCGTGGTCGCTGGCTTCCTCGCTCAGCTTCTCTGGCTGCTTATCGGCCTCGGCCTGCTCAGCTTCACCTGGCGACGGGGCCTCAAACGCTACACGGCAGTAGGAGGATAAAGCACGCATGCGTACCTATCTGCGTCTCCTGTGGACCTTTTTCCGCGTCAGTCTTCTGGGCGAGCTGGCCTATCGCGCCAGCTTCTGGCTCCAGGTCGCCGAGTCCCTCATCGACCTGGGGACGGCCCTGGCCTTCGTCGGCGTTGTCTTTTCCTATACCCGGGCCCTCAATGGCTGGAGCGCCGACGAACTGCTCACCCTCATCGGCGTCTACTTCCTCATCGGGGGCGCCATCAACATGATCATCATGCCCGGCATGAACCGCCTCATTGAGCAGGTTCGTCAGGGAACCCTCGACTACGTGCTCACCAAGCCCGAAGACGCCCAGCTGCTCGCCAGCATCCAGCAGATTGACATCTGGAAGCTCCTCGACATTCTGCTGGGGCTGGCCCTGCTGGCAGGGGCCACCCTCTGGCGCGGCAGTGTGCCCGGACCGCTCCAGCTGCTGGCCTTCGCTCTGACCTTGCTGGCTGGCACCGTCATCATCTATAGCTTTGTGCTCTTCCTGGCCACCCTCTCCTTCTGGTACGTGCGCATGGAAAATATCCTGGTCATCTTCGAGAGCATGTACGAGGCCGGGCGCTGGCCCGTCAACATCTACCCCGGCTGGTTGCGGGCCATCCTCACCTTCGTCGTCCCGGTAGCCTTCGCCGTCACCGTGCCCGCCGAAGCCCTGACCGCCCGTCTCACCTGGCTGGTCCTGGCGGGCACCCTCCTGCTCGCAGCCCTCGCACTGCTGGCCTCGCGCCTCTTCTGGCGCTTTGCCATTCGCTACTACAGTGGGGCCTCATCCTGAACTCCACCCCAAAAACAGGAAAGAAGTACCAGGGGAGAGCCAGCCTTTCCTGCTTGACTTCCGACACAACATATGGTATCTTACCGCCCGTACCTGCCTATATCTTGTGCTCATTGGCAACCGAAGAGAGAAAGACACCCACAGGGCGATGCTGTCGTGGCATCGCTGAAAGATGGGGGAAGTCCGGTGAGAATCCGGCGCTGTCGCGCAGCGGTAAGCTGCCCCGTCCCGATCGATCCCCGCCGCCGACAAAGATCCGAAGTGCGGAGGAGAGATCACCAGCACTCGCTGGCCTGAGAAGGCCAGCCAGCGGACGGAGGCGCTAAGCCCGAATGCCCACCTGTGGGATCTGGCTCGATCCCTTCGCGTGAAAGGGGAGACCAGCCGACAGCTCAGTCACGAGGCTGTCTGTGCGTGTCAGCCTGTTTCCGTCGAGGGAACAGGCTTTTTTCATCTCAAGGAGGGAAAACGGCATGTCATTCCCAGCGAACCAGACGCGCCCGGCCACACCCGTGGCCATCGACCCCGAGCAGGTGCTCGCCGAGGTCTGCCGCGGCTTTGAGGACCGCGCTGACCGCGCCCAGCTCCTGGAGGAGGTCCAGGCCACCTTGAGCGCCGGCCTCTCCGAAACGGAGCTGTGGCAGGCGCTGCTCCTGGTGGCGCGTGCCCATATCGAGCAAGAACCAGCCTTCAGCTACATCACGGCCCGCATCCTGCTGCTCTCGCTCTATCGGGAAGCGCTCAGCCCGGACGAGCACCTCCCCTGCAGCTTTACCGACATGGAAAACGCCTATCGGCGCTATCTGCCGCACTACATCCAGCGTGGCATCGACACCGGGCTGCTTGACCCCCGCCTGGCTGGCTTCGACCTCGAACGCATCGCGGCCCTCATCCGTCCGGAGCGCGACCTGCTCTTCACCTATCCGGGCCTGCAGACCCTCTACGACCGCTACCTGCTGCAATATGAGGGGCAGCGCTTCGAACTGCCGCAGCTGCTGTGGCTGCGCGTGGCGATGGGCCTGGCCCTCAACGAGACCCACAAGGAGCAGCGCGTCGCCGAGTTCTACGAGGTCCTCTCGCAGTTTTCTTTCACCCCGGCCACACCCACCCTCTTCAACGCCGGCACCTCTCACCCGCAGCTCTCCTCGTGCTACCTGACCACGGTCAATGACGACCTCTGGCACATCTTCAAGTGCATCCAGGACAATGCCCTGCTCTCCAAGTGGGCCGGCGGCCTGGGCAACGACTGGACGCGCGTGCGCGCTCTGGGCGCCCACATTCGTGGCACCAATGGCCGCAGCCAGGGCGTCATCCCCTTCCTCAAGGTCGTCAACGACACCGCCGTGGCCGTCAACCAGGGCGGCAAGCGCAAGGGGGCCGTCTGTGCCTACCTGGAAAACTGGCACCTGGACATCGAGGACTTCCTCGATCTGCGGCGCAACACGGGCGATGAGCGACGTCGCACCCATGATCTGCACACCGCCTGCTGGATCTCCGACGAATTCATGCGGCGCGTTGAGCGCGGAGAACAGTGGACCCTCTTCAGTCCCGACGAGGTTCCCGATCTGCACGAGCTGTATGGACGCGCCTTCACCGAGCGCTATCGGCACTACGAGCGCCTGGCCGATGAGGGGCAGATCCGCCTCTTCAAGCGCCTGCCGGCGGTCGAGCTGTGGCGCAAGATGCTGACTCGCCTCTTCGAGACCGGCCACCCCTGGCTGACCTGGAAGGACCCGGCCAATGTGCGCTCACCCCAGGACCACGCCGGCGTCATCCATAGCAGCAACCTCTGCACCGAGATCTTGCTCAACACCTCTGCAGAGGAGACGGCGGTCTGTAACCTCGGCTCACTGAACCTGGCGGCCCACATCGTCGATGGTCAGCTCGACCATGCAAAGTTACGGTCAACCATTCAAACGGCCATGCGCATGCTCGACAACGTCATCGACATCAACTACTACCCCACCCCGGAGGCACGCACGGCCAACCTGCGCCATCGCCCCGTGGGGCTGGGCATCATGGGCTTCCAGGATGCGCTCTTCCTGCTGGGCCTCAGCTACGCCTCACAAGAGGCGGTCGAGTTTGCCGATCGCAGCATGGAAGCCATTTCCTACTACGCCATCCTGGCTTCCAGCGAGCTGGCCGCCGAGCGCGGCCCCTACCCCAGCTACCGCGGCTCAAAGTGGGATCGCGGCCTGCTGCCCATCGATACCATTGCCTTACTGGAGCAGGAGCGCGGCGAACCTCTGGAGATGGATCGCTGCACGACGATGGACTGGGAGGCCGTCCGGACCCACATCCGCCAGCACGGCATGCGCAACAGCAATGTCCTGGCCATCGCCCCAACTGCCACCATCTCCCTCATCGTTGGGGCCAGCCCCTCGATCGAGCCAATCTACAAGAACCTCTACGTCAAAAGCACCCTGTCGGGTGAGTTCACTACCGTCAACACCTTCCTGGTCAACGATCTCAAGGCCGCCGGCCTCTGGAATACCGACATGCTGGAGGCCCTCAAGTATTATGATGGCTCCCTCCAGGAGCTGCCGATGGTACCAGAGGAACTCAAGCAGCGCTACCTGACGGCCTTCGAGATTGATCCACGCTGGCTGATCGAGTGCGCCAGCCGCCGCCAGAAATGGATCGACATGGGGCAGTCCCTCAATCTCTATCTGGCCTCGCCCAGCGGCAGGCAACTGCACGAGATCTACCTGCGGGCCTGGAAGAAGGGTCTCAAGACCACCTACTACCTGCGCACCCTGGCCGCCACCCAGGTCGAGAAGTCGACGGTCGATATCAATCGCTGGGGCATTCAGCCGCGCTGGATGAAGAACACCAGCCCCTCCAGTACCATCCAGATCAGGCGCGGAGCCTTCAAGGAGATCAGCCCGGCCTCGGGCACTGACCCCGACGACGCAGAGTCGATACTCCCGGCTCCTTCGTCAGCGACCAGCCCCGCCACCGCCTGCTCTCTCGACGACGAGTGTGAAGCGTGCCAGTAAAACGACTGCGCCCGGCTCACCCAGGAAGCGTGAGCCAGGCGCCAGGCGCTGCCTGCGCCGCTCTGGCGGTGATGCACTCCAACCGCTGCTGCCTGGCCCCGGTGCCGGGCCATGTACCAGCAAGTAAGGCACCCTAGGAGGAGAACCGTAGACCAATGGCGACGCACGCCTTCAATGAACAGGACATTCTCGCTGAGAAGCGTCTCATCAATGGACCAGCTGTCAGCGTTAACCAGCTGATGCCGCTCAAATATCGCTGGGCCTGGGAGCACTACCTCAACGGCTGCGCCAACCACTGGATGCCCAATGAGGTCCCAATGGCCAGCGACATCGAACTCTGGCGCAGCCAGCGCCTCTCCGAGGCCGAGCGCCTGGTCATCATGCGCAACCTCGGCTTCTTTGCTACCGCCGAGAGCCTGGTGGGCAATAACCTGGTCCTGGCTATCTTCAAGCACATCACCAACGCCGAATGTCGCCAGTATCTGCTCCGGCAAGCCTTTGAGGAGGCGGTCCATACTCACGCTTTCCTCTATATCGTCGAGAGCCTGGGCCTGGACGAACGCGAAGTCTTCACCATGTATCACCGCATCCCTGCCATTCAGCGCAAGGATGCCTTCGAAATGAAGCTCACTTCCGCCCTCCTTGACCCCACCTTCTCGACCGCCGAGCCGGAACAGGCTCAGCAGTTCCTGGACAACCTCATCGGCTACTATGTGATCATGGAGGGCATCTTCTTCTACAGCGGCTTCGCCATGATCCTCTCCTTCCACCGACGCAACCTCATGACCGGTATTGGCCAGCAGTTCCAGTATATCCTGCGTGACGAAACCATCCATCTCAACTTCGGCATTGACCTGATCAACGGGATCAAGGTTGAGAATCCTGGCCTCTGGACACCCGAGTTTGAGCGGCATATCATGGAATTGATTGAGGAGGCAGTGGAGTTAGAGATTGCCTACGCACACGACTGCCTGCCAGAGGGGATCGCGGGCCTCCAGGCGCCGGCCTTTGCTCGCTATGTCCGCCATATCGCCGACCGGCGCCTGGAGCGCATCGGCTTGCCGGCGGTCTACCACGAGCCGCATCCCTTCCCCTGGCTGAGCGAGACCATTGACTTGAGTAAGGAAAAGAATTTCTTTGAGACACGGGTCACGGAGTACCGGTCGGCGGCAACGCTCGAATGGGACTAAGGTGGATGAGCGCACCCGCACCGTCCCGCTTGCCGCTGAAGCGGACCGGACCGGACCAGATGCGAGAAAAGGAAGAGGGAGGAGTATGGTGCAGGCTACCAATCTCGGCTACCCGCGCATTGGCGCAAAACGCGAGCTGAAACGGGCGCTTGAGCAGTTCTGGGCGGGGAAACTCGACGAGCAAGGACTGCGCGAGCAGGCCGCGACGCTGCGCCGGCAACACTGGCAGCTCCAGCAGCGCCTGGGGCTGGACCAGATCCCGGCGAACGACTTTTCCCTGTATGACCACGTGCTGGATATGGCACTGGTAGTAGGGGCAGTTCCGCGGCGCTATCGCCGCGCCGGCGGCACCGGTGCGCCGGAGCTGGACCTGTCGACCTATTTTGCGATGGCCCGCGGCATTGAGGCCGGTCCGGGTGGCGAGGCGGTGCCGCCGATGGAGATGACCAAATGGTTCGACACCAATTATCATTATATCGTGCCCGAATTTGAGGAAGATCTCTCGTTTCGCCTCGCCTCAACCAAGCCACTCGATGAGTTCAACGAGGCCAAAGCCTTGGGCATCCAGACGCGCCCGGTTCTGCTGGGACCCGTCTCGTTCCTGCTCCTCGGCAAGACGCACCGCGAGAACCTCTCGCCCCTGACGCTGCTGGAGCAGCTGCTGCCGGTCTACGAGGAGCTGCTCCAGCGCCTGGCCGCCGCAGGAGCCGGGTGGGTGCAGCTGGATGAGCCATGCCTGGTGCTCGACCTGGAGCCGGCCACCCTGCGGGCCATCGAGCAGAGCTACGCCCGGCTCAGTCAGGCAGCGCCGCAGCTGCGTCTGCTGTTGGCGACCTACTTCGGCGACCTCGGCCTGGCCCTCTCAACGGTGCTGCACCTCCCAGTGGCTGCCGTTCATCTCGACCTGGTGCGCGCCCCGCAGCAGCTGGAGCGCGCCCTGGCCGAAGCTCCCTCGACACTGACGCTCTCGCTGGGTATCGTCGACGGGCGCAACGTCTGGCGCACCGATTTCGAGCAGGCCCTCACCCTCATCGAGCAGGCCGTCGCGCAACTCGGCTTGGAGCGTGTCCTGCTGGCTCCCTCCTGCTCGCTCTTGCATGTACCAGTCGACCTGGAGCTGGAGAGCGAGCTGGACGCCGAACTGAAGCAGTGGCTGGCCTTCGCCAACCAGAAGCTGCAGGAAATCGTCCTCCTGACGCGCGCGGCCAACGAAGGACGCCAGGCCATCACCGAGGAGCTGGAGCACAATCGCCAGGCCATCGAGCGCCGGCGCGCTTCGCCTCGCATCCATAGCGAGGAGGTGGCTCAGCGCGTGCGCCAGGCGCGGGCGCAGCCTGCGCGGCGCCAGAATCCTTACCCTGTGCGCCGCCAGCGCCAGCGTGCTCAGCTGCAGCTCCCACCCCTGCCAACTACGACCATCGGCTCCTTCCCGCAGACCGACGAAGTGCGGGCGGCCCGGGCCGCCTTCAAGAATGGGCGCCTGGACCCGGCTGGCTATGAGGCCTTTCTGCGCGGCGAGATCGAGCGCACCATTCGCTTCCAGGAAGAGATCGGCCTCGACGTCCTGGTGCATGGGGAATTCGAGCGCAGCGACATGGTCGAGTACTTCGCTGAGCAGCTCGACGGCTTCCTCTTCACGCGCAATGGCTGGGTGCAGAGCTATGGCTCGCGCTGCGTGCGCCCGCCAGTCATCTACGGCGATGTCCAGCGCCGCGGCCCCATGACCGTGCGCTGGTCAACCTTTGCCCAGTCGCTGACAACGCGCCCCATCAAGGGCATGCTCACTGGCCCGGTGACCATGATGCAATGGTCGTTTGTTCGTGACGACCAGCCGCGGGCCGAAACTTGCTATCAGCTGGCGCTGGCGCTCCACGACGAGGTGCAGGACCTGGAAGCGGCTGGCATCCGGCTCATCCAGATCGATGAGCCTGCTCTGCGCGAGGGCCTGCCCCTGCGCCGCTCGGAATGGGCCAGCTACCTTGACTGGGCCGTCGACTGCTTCCGCCTGGTCTCGGCCTCGGTGCGCGACGAGACGCAGATCCATACCCACATGTGCTACGCCGAGTTCGGCGATATCATCGAAGCTATCGCCGCGATGGACGCTGACGTCCTCTCCATCGAAGCCTCGCGCTCGCGCCTGGAGTTGCTTAATGTCTTTGTCCGCTACCGCTATCCGAATGAGATCGGGCCAGGCGTCTACGATGTGCATTCGCCGCATGTCCCTTCGGTGAGCGAGTACGAGCAGCGCCTGCTGCGTATCCTGGAAGTGCTACCTGCTGAACAGCTCTGGGTCAATCCCGACTGTGGCCTCAAAACTCGCCGCTGGGAGGAGGTCAGGCCAGCTCTGACCCACTTGGTCCAGGCTGTGCGCGCCGTACGCGCGCGGCTGGAAAGCGGGCAGGGCCTGGCGGAATCCCAGCAGCCGGCCCGCTAGCTACAGGAGTAGATCGACAGCAGCGCCGGTCAGGTAGGGTGCAGCCAGTCTGGCTCTCTGGTTGCCTGGCCTCGCCGGCGCTGCTCGCCTTCTTCCCCTCCTCGCCCGCACCCGCACTGTGAACGAGGTCACACTGCGTCTGTGAGCTGCGTCCTGGCAGCAGTTGCTCTCCTCCGCTATCGTGCCATGCAGATGATGCAGATGAGGCGGGCAGATGACAGGGACTCTCGCGCAGCGCAGACCGGCTAGCCACCAGCCCGTCATCGGGCGCGCTTTCTTTAGCTGGAGCACAGCTGGCCTGAGACAACTGTCTCGCTCTCTTCTCCCTGTGTGAGGAAAAAGCAGGACTGATCATCTGATGATCTCGTATCTATCTTTCTTTCACTCTTCTGGGTTCGTGGCTTCAACGAGGTGAACGCATGACAACTGCGGGCGAAGCAGGGACGCCAGATGCCTACCGCCTGAGCCGTCTCCTGGGAAAAACCAGTCTCGCCGAGACCTATCTTGGCGAGGAGCGCGCCAGTGGCACCCCCATTGTCTTCAAGCGGTTGACGCTGCCCCTGAACGAGGGCGACCGCCAGCGTTTGCTTGCAATGCTGCAAGCCTCTGCGCGCATCCTTCACCCTGCCCTGGTGCGAGTACGTGCTGTGGGCTTGCACGATAATGCTCCTTTCGCGGTGACAGAGTATGCACCCGCTGGCTCGCTACGCCAGCGCTATCCGCGGGGAATACGCCTGCGACCAGAAATCCTGCTCTCGTTTCTTCCGCAACTCGGGTCGGCCTTGCAGCATCTGCACCGTCAAGGCGTCTTCCACCTGGACCTCAAGCCCGAGAACATCTTGCTGAAGGCCGATGGGAACGTGATGCTCAGCGATGCCGGCTGGCTGAGCGTGCCAGCACTGCTGCAGGTGCGCCTGACCGCCGAGCCCCATAGCGCGGCCTATCTGGCCCCCGAGCAGCTTCTGGGCTTGCCAGTAGCGGCCAGCGACCAGTATGCTCTGGCCTGCTTGCTCTACGACTGGCTGAGTGGACAGCCGCCGTTTGTTGGCTCTCCCCGAGACGTCTGTAGACAGCATCTGTATGCACCCCCGCCCCCACTGGCAACCTCTGTGCCGGCAGCGTTGACGATGGTGCTCTGGCGCGCCCTGGAGAAAGACCCTGGCAAGCGCTTCCCCAGCGTCACCGCCTTCGTCGAGGCATATACGCAAGCCTTGCGTGGAACGGCCAGCCGACCAGCCAGCACCTCCGTCTCTTCCAAAGAGAGTTCTCCCAGCCACACGCCCTCGGCGCCACCACCCGCTCCGTCGGAGCTGGTACTCCACCAACAGGAGGGGAGAAGAGAGGAGGAGACGGGTCAGCCTCCCTCCTGCCGGCTGTGCGGTCGGCCCCTCCCCACAAGCAGCAGACCACTGGCCTGTCCTGTCTGTGGCTACCCGGCGGATCTCCAGGAGGAGCAACGCTTCCTGGAGCAGCTGACGAGTGAACTGAGTCGCCTGGCCCACGCTGGCGCGGCCTCGCTGCCATTGGGCGTACTGGCAGCGTTTTCTGTCCCCTCACTGCTGGCGCTCAGGCGCGAGGCCCACGCTGGTCATGCCTCCTTGCCGTTGGGGCTGGCCGTTGACCGCTACTGGCACCGCTTGATGGAGGTGCGACGCCTCCTTGCCACTGCCTCCGAGCGTGCGCGTCTGAGCCAGCCAGCCAGTCCTTCGCCTTCCCTGCAGCAAAGAACCCAGGGCGAGGCAACTTTTCCCACTGCCTCCTCTCAGCAGACCTCAGCAGCCACGCCCGTCAAGCCAGCCTCCCAGCAGCAGATCAGGCAAGAGCTGCCTGACTCGGCAGCGCCATCACCGGCACCCTCGCAACGGGAGTCCCAAAGCGCACCTGCTGCCCCCGTAGATTCCCAACCACAGGTGGTCGCTGCGGCCCGAGAAGCGGCGGGTGTCGGCCCGACCCCTGCCCCTGCTCCTGTACCATCGGCGCCTCCGCCCCCGCTCCCGTCCCGCCCCAGTCCCATTGCTACCTTGCGACCGCTGGTTGAGTCGCCTGTGGCTCTGATGGTTGCTCTGGGAACCTTTCTTCTGCTTGCTGCGCTTGTGGTCTTCCACATTGCCGATCAATCCCATGCCCTCCCGGTGACCATTTGCGCTCAAGGCTTTTTTGCTCTGATGATGATCATCACTGGCCGCTCTTATCGATTCCATGAGTTTAGAGGTATCTATGCCATCTTCTTCGCCCTCACGGTGCCACTGCTCTTCCCCGATCTGGAGCCGTTCCTTCAGCACTACCAGCCCTGGCTGCTGGCCTTAACGGCGCTCTACGCAGCGGTGACCTATGGGGTGCTGGCCGTCTCCCAGCGCTTCGCCCCGTTTGCGATCCTCTGCGCTGTGGCCCTGGTGGTCTCGACCGTCTCCCTGGTTGGGGCCGTTTTTGGCAGCCAGGGATGGCTCTGGATACGCTGGGTGCCGGCTGGCCTGCTCGCGCTGGCGCTGGTCGAGGCGGAAGCCCTGGGAGCACCACCCCAGGGGGCACGTGGCTCACCTCTGGCCCGGCTACTCTATAGCTCCTGGGATGTGTTGCGGCTGCCACTGGCCTTTTCATCACAGACGCTGGCCTACACGATCACTGGACTGGCGTTCATCGGTAGCCCCATCCTGCTCATCCTCCTCTGGACATCGACGCCAGTGGAGGAAACACTGCGCGTCGCGACGTCGGCTCCTGTGACCTTACTCCTGGCCTCCGTCTGGCTCCTGCGCCTGGGCGCGCTCACACGCCAGTCCCCTGCACAGTACCCGCTCATGGGCCTGCTGACCCTGGCCGTACTACTCACCGCTAGCCTGATCGCCCCAGAGGCGGCCCGGCTGATGAGCAGTCTGGGCCTGCTCCTGCTGGCGACTTGCAGTGAAGGCTATGCCCGCCTGGCACCACCCTCGCTCTGGCTCTACCTGCGTCCCGGGCGCGAGCTGACGACAGTGCGCTTCCTCCTGCTCCTCCTGCTCCCTTTCCTGGCCGTTCTGCCTGCACAAGCAACTGGCCAGACGAACGGCCTGCTGACTGGCTCTTCGCTCGTCTTCGCCAGCGCCGCTCTTCTGTTGCTGGTGGTGCTCTGGCCCGCACCGGAAGCCTCCCCTGGGGACAATCGGCGCCTCAGCACGGACCGCTCGCCCTGGCTGCTGCTGCTCCCCGCGGGAATGCTCCTCTGGGGCTATGCAGCCCTCGGGCAGGCTCTCAATTGGGCATCAGTTGGACCCTTGTGGTGGTTTGGCCTCTTCTGTGGGGCCTTCCTGGCGCTCTCCTCCCTGATCCGTCGCCTGGCCGGGCGTCAGCAGGCCGCTCTCTGGGAGATCGTGGCGCTCGCCGCGGCCATCCTGATCCTGGTCCTGCTGCCACTTCAGCAGGACCTGCTTGCTATGGCACTGGTGCCGCTGCTACTAGGAACGGCGAGTTATGGACTGCTGATCGTGCAGCGCCGTTCACTCTGGCTCTTCCTGCCTGGCTTGTTCCTTGGGGTCGGGCTGCTGCTGCTTGGATTCTGGATCAGGCACCTCCAGGGCAACGATGCCTGGGCGGTCGTTCTGTTGGGGAGCGCTGTCCTGTTGCCCCCTCTCGCTGCCACACTGCGGCGCTGGCTACCAGCCGGTCAGACGAACTTGGTACAGTCGGCGGCCCAGACCTGGACGAGCGAGCGCCTCTTGACCACCTGGGAATGGGACTGGCCGTTGACTGCTTTAGCCCTGGGAGCCGGCTGCTGGTTGGCCAGCTTGCTGTTGGGGAATGCGGCCTATTGGAGCAGGATGGCCCTGGCGATGACGAGCGGCTGGCCCTGGCTGGCTGGCCTGGCACAATCCGGCTGGCTGGCAGTGGAAGAGACGCTGATAGTGGCTCTGGTCTCCTACCTGGCTGGACTGTGGGCCAGGTCACGCCTCTGGCTGGTTCCCGCAGCCCTCTTTGCTCTGATTGCGCTCTGGCTGGTCCAAGACCAGTTCTGGGCCTTGACTGGCGTGGTCGTCGGCACCGCTGCAGTCGGTCTGGTGGTCAGTCGCCTGAGTGGCCAGCGCTGGGCTGTTCCCTGGTATGTCGCTGCCCTCTTCAGCCTGCTGCTGGTCATGAGACACGCCTTGCTTCCCTCAATCCAGGCAGAGAGCACCTATGTGCTGCTGGGGCTGGCAGGCGTTGTCACAGTGGTCGGCCTGATGGAGGGGCAGCCGAAGGTGTTATGGCTGGTGCCACTCCTGCTGCTGGAAGCGAGTGCGGTCGCCTTGCTGTACAGGCAGCTCTGGCTGCTTGATGTGCTCCTTGTGCCGGCTCTGGTCCCACTGAGTGCGCTGGTGGGCCTGGGCGTCAGCCGTTGGGACCGGTTGCGGCAAGGCCCTCCGAGCAGGGCGCAACGCTGGCGCTGGTCCCTCCCCTGGTACGTGGGAGGCCTGGTGGGCCTGGGCGCAACGAGCCTGGTCGCCTTTGGGGGACCGTGGAAGGCGAACCCGTTACAGATCCTGTGGCTGGTGGGTCCCTACCTGCTGCTGAGCTTCGCTGTGCTCGCCACCGCGGTCGCCTGGCTGGAGCGCACTCCCGAGCTGCTCTGGCTGGCTCCCGTCCTGGTGTTGGAGGCCTCCACGTCGGCTCTGAAAAATCTCTGGGCTGCAACGCTGGCTCAGCCTCAGCAGGCGACGCCAGGGCTGCTCTTGCCACTCCTGGTGCCCGCCTGCGCCCTGGTAGGGCTCCTGCTGAGTCGCCTGCACAGGCACCAGCGCCTCTTGAGACTGCGATGGGCTGCCCCCTGGTATGTCGGCGCCCTGGTGGGCATAGCTGCTAGCAGCCTGGCGCTCTTCACAGGACGCTGGGCAGTCCATCTACCGATACTGGCCCAGGTGGGACCATACTTGCTGCTGGGCTTCGCTGGCCTTGCCACCGCCGTAGGCCTGGTCGAGGCTCTCCCCGAGGTCCTCTGGCTTGTCCCCCTCCTGACGGTCCTCGCCATTGCGGCGGCTCAGCTCACCACCGGTTCTGACCGCGGGCGCGCTCTGCTCCCGCCCGGCCTGGTCCTGCTTTCCACCCTCGTGGCGCTCGGCACGAGCCGCGCCGTGCGGGGGCGCTTGAGACAACGATCGGCAGATGCTGCTGTCTTGCCCACCTGGTTCCGCCTGCGGCTGACAGCTCCCTGGTATCTGACGGCGACCTTTGCGGCCTGTGCCACTGCGACATTCCCTTTTGTCCAGCGAGGAATGCCCTGGCCTGGCGCCGTGCCCATCCTGCTTCTCGGCTATGCCCTGCTGGCTTTCCTTGCTGCGCTGCAAGAACAATGGCTGTGGCTTTCCCTGGCGACCGTCGTCTTCGGACTGTGGGGGCTGAGGCTGTTGATTGGACGTGTCCCAGATCTGCTTCTGCCGCTAGGCGTCGGAGCGCTCGCAGTGGCCTTCCTGGCTGACGTGCTGTTGCACCCCCTTCCCTCCAGGGCCTGGCCTGCCTCACTGGTGAAGCTGATCCGGCCTTCCTGGGCCTTGGTCTGGGTCCCGCTCATTGTCCTGACCTGGAGCGCGCTGGGCTGGCTTCGCCCACAGCCGGTGGCCTTCCTCCTGACACTTTTCCCGACACCGGCTTTCTGGGGCGCTGCCCTGGTCGCTTTCCTCGTCTACGGCTCCGGTTTGCTGCTGCGTCAGCTGCTGGTCTGCTGGCTGGCATTGCCGCTGGCCCTCTCCGCCCTCGCCCAGGTCAGCGTTGCCTCAGAGCACGGCCAACCAGGACCGGGTATGAGCGAGTTGGCTCTCTTCTGCCTCTTGTGCACCCTCGGCCTGGCCATTGGAGCCTCTCTTGAACGCCGCTGGCCGCTGCGTCCCTACTTGCTTCCTCTCCTGGCCTCCAACTGCGCCGGAGTCTTGATGCTGGGCATGGCTGGCACCACTGCCCACAGCGCACAAGGCCTGGTCCTGGCCTCGGCCCTCCTGCTGGGGTATGGCTTCTTGAGCTGGCTCCTGGCTCTCCACCTGGGCTTGCCCTGGCTCACGCTGCTCACTGGGCTCTGGACCATCTGGGGCCTGGCCCTCCTTGCTCTCAACGGCCAGCTGGATCAGCGAGGCAAGATGCTGTTGGTCATTCCCATCGGCGCCGCCGCCACACTGCTGGGCCTGCTCGGCCTCCATCGCTCGACGAGCAGCGCTCCTCCCCGGCGGCACCAGCCACCTGACGCACGTCCTCAGCCTCATGAGGAGGAACCGCTATGAAGACAACACATTCCTTTCCTCTCGTCAGCCGCCTGCTCTGGAACTGGCCCTGGTACCTGCTGGCGTTTCTGGCTGCCCTCATCGTCGGGCTAAGCTCTAGCCCCTTCCGGCTGCCCGGCCTGGCCATGTTTGTCTTGCTCTCTACGCTCGTGATGCTCCGCGAGCGTCTCCCCGAGGCCCTGGTCTGGCCGGCGGTACTCCTGGCCTGGCTGCTGAGCCTGTTGCCGCAGACGCAACACTGGACCCTGGAGGGGACCTTGCTCCTGGCTAGCCTGGCCTGCGTCCTGCTCTTTTGCTCACAGTTCATCTGGCGCCTCATCAGACCACTGCCGCTCTGGCTGGCGCCAGCCACCCCGGCCCAGCTGCTGGCGCTCGCCGGCCAGCTGACTATTGTCATCATCAGTGGCGGGGCCGCCCTTGTAAACAGCCAGCCCCGCACCCCGCTGGGCGCTCTGGCGCGTCTGTTCGATCTCTCTCTCCAGATAGGCCCGCTGACTTTGGCCACCCTGGGTCTGCTGCTGGTCTGGCAGGCCCTGCTCCAGCCACGGCGCGCTCCGCGCCTCTGGAGAGGGTACACTGCGGGCTTGCTCCTGGCCCTGGCCCTTTCCTGGGAGATTGGACGCCTCTGGCAACCATCGCTTGATCTCCTCTGCCTGCCTCCGGCCAGCTACCTTATCGTGCTGTGTCCCTTCCTGCTCCGCGATCGCCAGACGATGGGCAGCCAACAGGTGGGGCATCTGCTGGCCGTAGTCGGCTCCTGCCTGTTGCTGATGCCCGCCTTCATTCTGAGCATCGTCACTCCGCAGCTGGATGCGCAGATGATCTCGCTCCTACTGGCTCTGGCAGAGTCGCTGAGCCTCTTCTCCTTCGGTATCGCCGTGCGCGTCCGTTTCTTCGTCCTGGGAGGCGCCGCTTTGGTGGTGGGCGGGGCAATCAGAGCGGTCATCTATACACTGGCCAACCCTCACAGCGCCCCTATCGTCTGGCCAGCTCTGGGCCTGGCGGGCCTGGCCTTGCTCGGAGGCTCCATCTTCTTGACTTTGCGCCGCTCTGCTCCCCTGCCCTGAATAGCCGGAGATCGTTGCCAGAGACCACACGCACATGGCCCGCCCTGGCTCGGCCCCGGCAAGGAAGCGGATTACTTCGGCGCGCCCTCAGACATAGCCCCGGAGCCGATCCGCTTCTCGATAGGCCGCCTGAGCGTCACGCTCTCGCCCAAGACGCTTGAGGGTGTTACCACAGCGCTCATAAATCTCGGGATCTGCCGGATCTTTCTGCTGGAGCTGCTCGTATAGAGCAAGCGCCTCGCCATAGCTCCCCAGCACAAAAAGTGCATCAGCACGCCGCAACACTGAGAAACCCATCCCGCTACGCTCCTCTGCCTCCAGCGCCTGCTGATAAGCCTGGCGCGCTTCCCGCTCTCGCCTCAGCTTCAACAGCGCATCGGCCTGGCCATAGCGCGCAGCTACCAGCCCAGGGTCGTAGCGCAGCGCCTCCTCATAAGCCGCCAGGGCGGCCCGATACACACGCTGCTGGTAGAGCACATCACCTCGGGCACAGTGCGCCGCGGCAAAACCCGGCTGGAGCTGGAGAGCACGCTCAAAGGACGCCAGGGCCTCCCCATACTCCCCACGGGTCAGCAGCAGAAGACCACGGCCATAATGGGCCGCGACATTGCTCGGGTCAGCCTCCAGCGCCAGCTCGTAGGCGGCCAGCGCCTCCACAGTCCTGCCAAGCCGCTCCAGCGCCGCTGCACGCCCGCTTTGGGCAGCGCTGTCTTGCGGATTCTGCCGCAGCGCCAGCTCATAGGCGAGCAGCGCCTCCTGGAAATGCCCACCTTGCCAGCAGCGATCACCTAGCCCCCGCCAATCGAGGACCAGCTGGGGATCGCAGGCCGTCGCCCGCAGATAGCTCTGGAGCGCCTCAGCATACTGCCCCTGCCGGGCTAGCTGATCCCCAAGCCCCTTCAGGGCTTGGGCCTGCAAGCGGACCTGTGCCAGCTTCGGCTCCTCTTCCAGCAACGAGGCAGGCACTGCAACCGGAGAGACAGCGGCAGGCTCAGGCTGAGAAGCAACAGGTTTGGCTGGATGAGCAGAAACTGAATGAAGAAGAGCATCAGCAGAAGGATGAAGCAGTGGAACAGAAGCAGCATTTGATCGCCAGGAGGGGGACACTTCTGCGGAAGCCCCCTGCTGAGGCGCTGGCGTGAGCATCCTGCTTGCATACCGTAAAGGAGGATCAGCAGGATCAAATCGCTCAAGCAGCTGATAGCGCAGCAAGGCTGTCTCTGCCTGACCGCGAACGGCCTCCCTGTGAGCCCGCTGCAGCCAACAGGCTTTCAGCTCCCCGTACTGCGCAGGATCATGTGGGGCCGTACGCAATGCCTGCACAAACTCGCCTACCGAGGCGTGGCGCTGCTCTGGCACCTTCATCAGCGCTTTCAACACGGCCAGCTCGATATGTAGCGGTAGGTCCGGGCGAACATGCGAGAGCGGCAGGGGCAGTTCCTCACGGTGCTGCAGGGCCCAGCTGAACCAGCTCCCACCGGCGGCAGCCAGGGGCTTATGACCGGTCAGCAGCTCATAAGCCAGGCAGCCGAGCGCGTATTGATCACTGGCCGGCAACGCTCGCCCCTCGAATTGCTCCGGGGCCATATAGGGCAGCGTTCCAGCAATCGGCAGGCGCTGCGTCGCTGCTGCATCCAGAATCACCGCGATCCCAAAGTCAGCCAACAAGACGCCGCCGGCGGCATCAAACAAAATATTCTCCGGCTTCAGATCGCGATGAATCACAGGCTTCTCCTGGGAATGGGCATGTTCTAGCGCCTGTCCAACCTGCTCCAGAATCTGCAGCGCCTCCTCCACTGGCAAGCCACACGGTTGCTGGTGCAACCGCTCACGTAGCGATCCACCAGCAGCATAGGCAGCGATCAGATACGGAGGAAAATCCTGGGCAAGGCCGGCATCATACAGCGGCAAGATATGGGGGTGACGCAGCGCCTCCAGCAACCGGGCCTCTTGAAGAAAAGCCTGTTGCTCCTTGGCGGAGACACCATGCGCGCTACTGAGAAACTTGATCGCTGCGCGGCGAGGCAGCAGCAAATGCTCAGCCAGGTAGACCTCGCCAAAGCTACCGCTTGCTAAGCGCTCTCCAATGCGATAGTTCCCAAGTTGTTTCCCGGTATAGGGTGCCGGTCCGGTCGAGGCCATCGTTAGCGTGCTCAGATGGGCGCGCTCCTCTCTCCTTCAGAGACACTGCGCCCTGCCCTATCCGTGAGCTCCTGCTCCCCACTAAGGATACCATAAGCGAGGAGCAGCACGCCAGTACATCCCCCCAGCTCTGGAAAGCATGTCTGTCAGCGCCACAAAACAGACCTGGTGCCGCGGCTAGTCCCTCAGCCGCAACACCAGGCCGCTGCGCAGGTAATGGAGCTTTGCCGCCAGAGCAAAGAACCTGCTGATCGATCGAACCGGCCTAGAAGGGCGGATAGGCGTTCTGGACCAGGGTATCGAAGCCCGCCTGGAACCAGGCCCCCGAGACCGGTGCGTTCGGCATCGCTCCCGTCGGCTGGTTATTGTTCATCGAATTGCCCCCATAGGTCGGGTCGCACATTCGATCGAAGCCTTTGCCCGTCGGGTTGTTCGGTCCCTGTGGGATCAGGCTGCTGGACCCATCCGACTCCCCTGGTGGCTTGATCCACACAAAGGCGTCAAAGCCGCTCGACGGGTTGGCCTGCGGACGCGCTCCAATCCCGCCTGGCTGGTTGCACCAGTTCCCCCGGCTGTAGCGGCGATCAATGCGCGTCTGATCCACGAACGTGTTCACATCCGTGGCACTGCTCGGCCCCGTCGGACGGTTCGGCCCACCCCAGCCGTTGCGCGAGGTATCGATGAGCATCCCGATCGTGCTCGGGAACCCCTGCGCAATGAAGGCGTTGCGCATATCAATGTCGTAGGGCAACTCATCGATGTAGTTGTTCCACTGGTAGAAGTTCGCCGAGCGCACCGGCTGCCCCCCGATGGTCTGATTGGCCGTCATGTACGGCTCCGTCGTCGGGGTGTAGTTGGCCGTGTTACTGATGAAACCATCAATGCTGTTGACCCCCGCCGTCGTCCCCTTGATCGTGTTGCTGATCAGGGTCACCGCCGGCTGGAAGTTGCTGCTCCAGCCCAGCCAGCCACTATGAGCAATGTCGACGTAGAGATAGACGTTGGGGATGGCATGCAGCTTGTTGATGGCGTACTGAATCCCTTGTACGTAGGCTCCGCTAGAGTTGGCCTCCGCACACTTGGCAATGCTGAGGTTGGTCACCAGGTTGGGCAGTGAGTCCGGCTCAATGATGGCCACAATGCGCAGGTTGCTGTACTTGGACTGGCTGAAGGTGGCCGCAATCGGGTCGATGAACTGCGACTTGTAGGTGGCCAGCCCATTGTTAGAGACGCTCAGCTCTCCGTTGGAGGCCAGAGCGGCACAGTCTCGATTGGGCAGATCGTAGACCACAAAGGTGATCACAATCGGCTGGCTGCTGGAGGCCGCCTGCTGCTCCGCTGCGTCCAGATAGCCGGAGAGGTTGGTCGGGTAGCCGGTCCCGCCCGTGACCGCCGCAATGCTATCCAGCCAGACCGCCGTCGAGTAGCTGGCAACCTGGGCTTCCTTCTGACCCAGCGTGCCCCCAACACTGGCCGCACCCGCCCTCACTTCCGCCGCCCAGTAGGGGTTGATGAAGCCCTGGGCCCCCGCGTAGGGGTTGTCCACGTGCACGCCCGGCGTGGGGGTGCTCGTCGGCGCCGGCGTTGGCGTGGGGGTCGGCGTGGTGCCCGGCGTTGGCGTGGGCGTTACTGTTGGTCTGGGCGTGGGAGTGGGAGTCGGGGTGCTGCCCGCGGTCGGCGAGGGCGTGGGGGTCGGCGTGGGGGTGCCACTACCGCTGCTGCCCCCGCAGGTGTTGCCGTTGACCGCAAAGGTGGTCGGCGTCGGGTTGCTGGTCGTCCAGCTACCGTTGAAGCCCAGACTGACCGAGCTGTTGACCGCTACGGTGCCGTTCCAACTGGCGTTGGTGACGGTGACGTTCTGCCCCGACTGGCTGAAGTTGCCGTTCCAGCCCTGGGTGACCGCCTGACCGCTGGCGGGGAAGGTAAAGGTGAGGGTCCAGCCGTTCCAGGTGCTGCTGCCAGTGTTCTGTAACACTAGGTTAACGCTGAAGCCGCCAGGCCATTGGCTGACAACGCTGTAGCTGACCTGGCAGTAGCTGGCTGCGTGCACTCGCGCCTGACTGCCAAATAACCCCGTCAGCAGCAGGACGGGCAGGGCCAGCAACGCCAGCAGCTGCTTGCGTCTCCACAGACGCTGACGCCTGGGTACCTGTGATGCCATAGCTTTCCTTGCTTTCCTTTCCTTGTGCTACTACTCCTGCGCTCCCCGCTCCGCGAAACCGTCCCTGATTTCCACGGATCACGGGGGCGAGTTCCCCTCGCTTGCATCCCGCAAGCGGTACCGTAAACGATTACGTAAACGGTTACGAATAAATATATACCTGTAGGGGGCGCGCTTTGTCAAGGGAGGGAGAGAAAGGAGGCAGAGGAGCAAGGGGAGCGTTCCCCTTTGCTCTCTCTGCCTCGTTGGCTGGTATCCACCTGAGAGATACACCGGCGCGAGGGGCATCACAGGTCATCGTAGCGACCGTGGCGGCCATGTCCCTCCATGAAGCGCCTGGCCCCGATCTGGGCCTCATCCGACTGGAGTGTCTCGAGGCCGTAGCTGGCTTCATGGCGCAGGGCCTCTGGCAGAGGAAGAGACCATTGCTCATAGAGCGAGCGTCGGTCAGAGCGCAGGCATTGCTGAGGGAAGCGTGCGAGGTTGCTCGCCAGGGCCAGCGCGGTGGGCAGTGCCTCGCCATGTGGAGTCAGGCGGTTGACCAGGCCCATGCGCCAGGCCTCCTCGCCCGAGACCCCACGTCCGGTCAGAATCAGGTCAAGCGCGTGGCTCTGACCAATCAGGCGGGGCAGGCGCACTGTTCCCCCGTCCATAAGAGGCACGCCCCAGCGACGATTGTAGACCCCCAGGATGGCGTCCTCAGCGGCCACGCGCAGGTCGCACCAGAGCGCCAGCTCCAGGCCGCCCGCCACTGCATAGCCCTCAATTGCTGCAATCACTGGCTTCTGCAAGAGCAGGCGCGTGGGACCGAGTGGCCCATCTCCCTCGCTCTCAAGCCTGGGCGTCTGTCCTGCTGCCAGCTCCTTCAGATCGAAGCCGGAGCAAAAACTACCGCCGGCCCCTGTCAGTACCGCTATGGCTAGCTCCGCATCATTGTCAAAGCTGCGGAACGTCTCCAGTAAGGCGCCGGCTAGCTCAGCCGTGATGGCGTTACGGCTTCCTGGGCGATTCAGTGTCACGATCAGCACCGCCCCTTGCCGCTCCACCAGCAGCGGCCTGGTCTCGCTGGGGAGATTCGTCGTGGTGGTCTCAGCATGCTCGGACATCGTTGCTCCTCTCTTTCTTCTGCGAATGGACACTGACCATTCACGAGACCCATTGGCAGGCCCCGCTCAGCCCATCGCTCACCCTACTCTATCCTCACAGGCCGCTGCTTGTCCAGCCGCTGCCACGGCCTAGTATTTATACGGGTTGCCCCCAGGCGTTGGCGTTGCCAGCTCGGAAAGCGACGGGGTGGCCACGAACCAGCGCCCTCCAATGCCGTTGCCTTGTGTCTGCCCCGGAGCGGTATCCCCAGCATACGTGTAGAGTAGGTGCCCGTTGTAGGCCACCTGCTGGCCGTGGGCGTCCTTGACGACGCTTAGCTTGCCAGGCAAAGGAGAGGCGCTCTGAGGCGAGCCGCTCCCCTGAAACAGCAGCGGAGGCCAGGTACTGGCACAGCCACCCGTACAGGCCGACTGCGTCGGCGTATCCGCGGTGAAGTAGTAGAGCGTCTTGCCCTGGCTATCCGTCAGAATTGCTGTCGACTGGCCGTTGAGGGAGACCGTGGCGATCTTCACAACCGCGCTGCCAGGCATACTGGCCGTCGTCGGCGTCCCGTTTATCGAGCCGCTGGCGCCGCTCGTAGTACTACTTTTGCCTGTATTCTGATCGCTGCTTCCACATGACGCCAAAACTATTCCTAAAGCCAGTATCAGCAGAAAGAACTTCAGCGGAGTCTTATGCATCCATTGCATCATTGACCCTCCAGTGTCGAAAGTAAGAGCGAAAAGCCGGGTGCACAATAGTCCGGCCACCGGGGTATCCGCTTAAGTCCTACGCTCGCAGGTTACAGGGCACCGAGGTCTGGATCGGGAGCTGCTGCCGAGACGCAAGCTCCTTCATTTCCAGATTGGCCCGGGGGGACGTGATCGGGGTGCCTCTCAGGCCCAGCAGTAGGGGACCAACCAGCCGCCGTTCCTTGCCAGAAAGGGGCCTGCCTGAAGCAAGGTCAGGCGGCTCCGCGATCCAGCAAGCGCGCACAGGCCAAAAAGTGCTCGAGTGCCGGCCTACCACCGGCACCCAGCAAGCTGCGCAGAGCAGCGAGGCTAGTTCCCGTAGGAGATCACCATTGGCGGCGGCTGTAATGCCAGTACCTGAGCAGGGGTCATCAGTGTTCGCGCCTCGATATGGTAGAAGAGCTTGAAGCCTCCATAGCGGAAATTGTGATACTTCTGCATGTCTTGCTGTACCCACATCGTATATTGGCGAATCTTATCCTGCTGATCACCGCGATAGCCGCCGACGCTATCAACGTGGATCACCACGTCAACGCGCGGATCATAGACGAGATTGCGCTTATCTGCAAATTCGGCCATCGATGCATCATAGGGATTCTTCAGTCCGTCCCCATCGCCACGATACTGATGAATCACCAGAATCTTGCGCGGCACATGGTACTGCATCGGCAAGGCGGCCAGCGTCTCAATGACGGGATTCAGATCGGAGGCTCGCACATTGCTGAGGTTGACGCCTGGAATACCGTTGTGGCGCGGAAACATCCACTCGGGATCGATCGCCAGTTCCACAAAGCTATAGTGCTCCAGGTAGGGCAGAAAGAAGCGCAACTCCTGCATCACCGGCGCTTGCCCGAAGCTCAGGTCTAGAAACAGCAGTAGATTATGTTGCTGACAGAAGCGGATATACGTTCCGATGGTTGTCGGGTCCAGGCGATGGCTGTAGGTCTGCTCAGGCCCGGGATAGCGGTCGGGGACGCTGGCCACCAGGTCGATGGCCAGTTTCACGGGGTGAGCGGGATCAAGCCGGGCATAGACTGCCCCTTGGGCCTGGAGGTGGGCCAGCATCTGGGCGTTGAGCTGGTAGGCCGGCCCGGTCGCTGGCGCCCCGGGAATCCCGTAGAAGGCTACCACCCGGTAGCGAGGGAAAATCGCCCCCGCATTAGGATCAAAGGGCTGTATCGCTTCGGCTCGCTCACCCAGGCGCTCCTCATTGAGCAGCGCCGAGGGCTGCTGCTGGCGAGCCACTAACTGCCAGGCCAGCACCGTCCCTGCTACCAGCAGCGGCAGCAGAAGAAGCCCAAAGAGCAGCCCCATCGCGACTGAGGTCTTCCTGGAGCCGCGCGGAGAACTCCACGGACCAGGACCTGTTGTGGCTCCCCCCAGGGGCCTGGTCGGAATGGTACTGAGCGCCTCCCCCCGGCTGGAGCGTCTTGTCGGAGTTGTCATGACGATCCAGATCCTCCTCAAAAACCCCTGCTCTCTTTCCCAGAAACAACAAACGGCGATACCGTAATCAATGGACGGTCAAGAAGGTTTGTCTCCTCAAGCTCCCAAACAGAACACCATAGATGGAAACGGAGCAGTGGCAGGATTCGGGATGCCCTCCCCCAGATAGGCTACTTGCCCCGGCAAGGGAGACGGGGCGGAAACCGCGGGCAGGGATATAGCTCCCTCTCGCCAGCCATATGCTATCATAAAGACGGCTGAAGGTCGTTCTCTCTATCTCCCGGCGTGACGAACGCTGCCGGAGCGGTCCGCTAAAGGAGGAGGGCACGCTATGCTTGTCAAAGATGTCATGACCAGAAAGCTGATTACGGTGACCCCCGATGATACCCTCGGGCACGCTGCCACGCTGCTGCGCCAGTTTCAGTTTCATCATCTGCCAGTAGTTCAAGGGGAGCCAGCTATCTTCGGCTTCACGGGAGCGACGAAGCCTCTCTATCTGGAAGGGCTGCTGACCTCGCAGGATATCGACCTGGCTGTCGCCGCCTCGGCGCAGCAACCCTGGCAGGAGCGACATGTCCAGGAGGTCATGGACCGCAGCCCCGTCTGCGTGACTCCCACGACCAGCGTCGCCGCTGCAGCCCAGGTGCTGGTTGAGCGCGGCCTCAACGGGCTGCCCGTCGTCGAGTATGAGCAGCAGGAGCAGCGAACGCGCACCCTCCTGGTGGGCCTCTTGACCCGCAGCGATCTACTCATCGCGCTCGCCCGCGCTCTGGGAGCTTTCGAGCCAGGGATGCAGCTCCTGATCCCCTTCACCACGGGCAATCCGACCCCGCTGGCCCGCCTTCTGCTCCTGGCTGCTGAACTGCATGTTCAGGTCCGCAGCCTGGTCGTTGTTCCTCCCAAGAATGGCCAGCCGCGAATGGCGACCGTACGCCTGGGCACCATTAACCCGGCCCCTCTCTTGATGCGCCTGCAGGATGAAGGCATCGAGTACTCGTTTCCCGATCTTGCTCTAGAGGAGCGCAGCCATGACCAAGCCTGATCTTGCTTCTTCTCACCCCCGCGTTTGCCTGGCTTTTGACCCGCTGGAACTCCACTACGATTTTGGGGCCGCCCACCCCCTCCAGGCGGACCGCATGCGGGCCTTGCTGGACCTGCTGGAGACCTGCCAGCTGTGGCGCCAGGGCGATCCCCTGTTGCACCTTCCGATCCGCCCCGCCTCCCTCGATGAGCTGCGGCTGATCCACACCGATGACTACCTGGCCGCGGTTCAGCGGCTCGGGGCCGCGGCGGCAGAGCTGCCTGCTCTTCCCCCACAGCAACGGCAGGAGTTGGAGCAGCAGGCGCTCCGCTACGGCTTCGGCGATGGCGATACGCCCATTATGCCAGCAATGCACGAGGTTTCGGCGATGATCGCCGGCGGGACACTGGTCGCAATGAGTGCCGTGCTCGGCTTGCCCGAGGGCGGCCAGTTCTCCTCACCCGAGGAGCGGCCTGTGCATGTCTTCCATCCCGGCGGCGGCCTCCATCATGCCTGGGCCAGTCGTGCCTCGGGCTTCTGCGTCTATAATGATGCTGCTGTGGCCATTGCTCATGTGCTGCGCGCCAGCGAGGCCAAAGTCCTCTATGTCGATTTCGACGCCCATCATGGCGATGGGGTACAGCGTGCCTTTTACGATGAACCGCGCGTCTTGACGGTCTCCCTCCACGAAACGGGCCGCTACCTCTTCCCCGGCACCGGCGATGTCCTGGAATTGGGGAACGGCCTTGGTCGCGGCTATTCTGTCAATGTGCCTCTGGAGCCATTTACACAGGATGACTCCTACATTGAGGTCATCGAGAACCTGCTACCGCCCCTGGCCCTCTCTTTCGCCCCCGACGTGATTATCAGCAACCACGGCTGCGATACCCATGCCTGGGACCCGCTGACTCACCTGGCCTTGACCACACGCGCCTTGCAGGCCCAGGTGCGACTGGTGCACGAGCTGGCTCATCGCTACTGCGGTGGGCGCTGGGTCGCTCTTGGCGGCGGCGGCTATGATCCCTATCGGGTCGTGCCGCGGGCCTGGGCCCTGGTCTGGGCGGAACTGTCCGGTCAGCCGCTCCCTGCTCAGCTGCCCACCGATTGGATCGAGCGCTGGCGCCCGTCGTGGGAGGCCATGCGCGAGCGCGAGCGCGAGACCTGGGAGGTGATGGGCAAACCGCAACAGGAAAGCAACTTCCCTGCAACCTTTGAGGACCAGCCAGAACACTTCCCACCGGTGCCACGTATCCAGGAAATCACGCGGGCCAACCGCCATACGGCCTCGCTCGTTCGCCATCTCGCTGTGCCGCCTGCCGTGCGACCGGCTTTTCCACCGCTGCGCCAGCGCTCGCCGCTGGCGGGCCTCTTCGATTTGCTCCACCTGCGCGGCGCTGATACGCCCTCGCGTAGCCAGACCTTGCAGACGGCGCGCGGCCCGATCCTCTTGCGCGATTTCTGTCCCCCCTCGCTGGTCGAACGCTTTCGCCCCTCCAGCGGTCTCTGCTCCTTCACGCGCCTGCCCGAGCGCGAGCATCGTCTGCTGCTGGAGATTGCGCAGCGGGCCGATTGCGCGCTGGCTCTTGCCCATACCCCCGGAGGTGAGATCGTCGGCGAGGTGACTCTGGCCCCCGGCGACGCCTGGTGGGAGGGGTTGGAGCAGGTCTATGAGGTAGCCATTGAGGTCAGCCGAGACTGGCGTGGTCTGGGCATCGCGCGCAATCTGCTGGCTTTTGCCCTCGATCTGGAGGCTCGCGAGGACTTGATTTTCTTTGCCGTTGGCCTCTCCTGGCACTGGGATACCGAGGGCACCGGCTTGTCAATCTATCGCTATCGGGAGATGCTCATCAAGCTCTTTGGCTCTCAGGGCTTTAAGGAGTATCCTACCAATGAGCCGAATATCGCCATGGACCCGGCCAATGTCTTGCTGGTTCGCGTCGGCAGCCGGGCCGATCAGCGCATCGTCAGCCAATTCTTCAGTCGGG